>CAZJYH010000203.1:0-8192 GCA_964549365.1 uncultured Alphaproteobacteria bacterium | reverse complement strand
TCAAACGGACATCAGTATCAATGGCGATTGGATAGGGAGGGAAAAGGCTATTGGAACTACGTAGCTGGAGAGGTTCTTGTGCATGGATGGTGGAATCCGTTCGGGGATGCGCTGAGCGGGGGGTACACGGCACCTGAATCAGACCAGCCTGCTAATTTAAATGGCAATTACCCCGCCGATTTTCGGCGTCCGATACTAAATTGGGCCTACTCACCGACGTATGCTGCACCGCGGGGCCTACTGATCCCGGCCCTGAAAGCCTTCGTTCGTTTGATAGCGAACCCCCTCGATTTGATTCAGGTCGCAGGATCGGATCTTGACCATCAATTGGGGAGGACGGATGTTCCAGCTCATCATCTGCTTGGTAACCCTGCCAGCGACGATGAGATAGTTGAGGCACGTTGGTTTGTTGTTTCGTTTTTCATACCGGCGCCCCAGGGCAGGCCCGGGTATGTGATGGTGGCTCGCAAAGACAGGATGAGGCCTGTTGTAGAAGAAGGCCCGCGTCCCCCGAATCTGACTCCGCCGGGAGCTGGGCGAAGAGGCGCGTTTAGGCAGGCGAAGCGAGATGACGGGATACCAAATAGCGAAATCCCAATAACCAAAGAGAACAGAGGCAACGACGGAAAAATTCGACCAGGGCGGCGCTATAAGTTCGAGATATGGAATGAAAAGTTGCAGAAAAAAATCCAAAAAGTCATTCGGGATGACGCGGGAGGTGACGATTATGGCCCGACGTCAAATCAAAATCGTGGCCCGCACATCAATAGTCACGGCGGAGGGCATTATGATTACTGAATCGGATTGTGCGTATATCGAGAATTTGTCCAATAGCAACGATACGCTGTGTCTCGATATTGATCCGCAATTGCACATTAGTGCTGTCGTTTGGTCAATTGTGTCGCACGGGAAGGCTGTAGAGTCTGGTTTAAGATGCCTTCGCGAAGCAATCGACGCAATTCTGGCATGCTATCCGCAGTGGGAATTGTGGCTTGTTGCTGGGAATCCACGAAGTGAACCCGACAATCGAATTTCGAACTATTATGGACTTTGGGGAAGAGACAAATTTCGCAACGTGGCGATCAATGGCAGGTATTTAGCGGAGACGTCGCGTAGGTCGCCCGATGGTGTTCGTTTCTTTGGTGCCGTATGCTTTGATCTGACCCAGTTGCCGGATGTTTACGCTGAAATGCGTAGGCTGGATGGTGTTATATTGATTGCACCCAGCGAATCGGGAGCTGAAATCGCCGGTCGAATGATAGAGAATGGTTGGGGCGAATCAGAATGGCAACGCGAATACGGCAAGCCTGGATTGTCGAGTCGAGTAAATGCTTCGCAGTGGACGAATATGGAATCCTGGATGATCCTGTCGTCTGTGTTGCTGCGATTGCTGAACGGTCTTGGCTTGCTCAACAGCCACTATTACGCGAGTGTCTCTAACTCTAATCTGACCAATAGTGCCTATTGATTCGCATCGGCAGCACATTTGCCCACGAACGCACATACCCCCTGGCGACCCTAGGGCACGGATCTTGCACCACGGGGTGCCGTCGTTCGGGAGGGCGCCGCTATCCGGTGGCCTCGCTTCGCTCAACCACCGTCTATTTGCTTCGAACCCTTTGGGTTCGGGATTCGCGTCCCCGTTGACCCCGAGTTGACTCGGGGCCTGGGCACCAACAGCGCCTGTATACCGTGGTGCACAGGGAGCGGCGGGTGGGGCCGGTACGGCGGCGGTGCCTGTATACTCAGATGTACAAGCCCGGCGAACGGATCGGTGTGGATGTGCCGCGTTGTGCTCCGTACGCCTTTCTCCGTTCTTCCTTCCTCGCTCTTCTTTTCTACTGCACCGCCTGTCATCCCCGTCGCAGATCCCGATGCAATCGGGAAGCGAAGCGGAGGGATCTCGGCTGTGCAGTTCCCCCCTTTCCTTCTATAACGCTCACCCGGAAAGAATGGGCCGCTCCCCGACAGGGGCCGGGGCCTCTCGGCCGAATGGAGCTTCAGAACGTACGTGGGCTCGTGTTGCTACAGATAGGTGCCCCCTACTTGGGCCGTCGTGTTGAGCGGCCTTTGTGTCCCACTTCTGCGCTCTGCCTTCTGATTTCTGAATTTTTCCCTCCTCGGAGCGCAGGCTGAAGACCTGCGCCTACGGCCTTTTGTTACAGCGCCTACGGCCTCTTCTTTCTTCCCTCCTCTCTCCTTCCTCTAAACCGTACCTTTGCCCGATACGACTGAATCGAATTCTTCCGGGATGCGAACCGAACGCCCTTCATATCGAACCGTCCGGCGAACGCGCGCGATGTGCGCCGTGGCCCTCACGCTTGCCGCGCTGATCGCGGGGACGCGCGGCGCGGCCGCGCAGACGCGGGACGGGGGGGAGCAGGGCGGACAGACGATACAGGCCGGGCGCGTGCTCCTCGGCCCGGCCGTCGGGTATGGGTTCGGCGTGCCGCTCTGGATGGTGCGCGGCGCGGGGACGGTGAACGGGCTCCCGGCGGGGGGGACGGGGACGTCGGCGGCGAACGCGGCGGCGCTGGAGGGGGTATTGCTGTGGGATGGGCCGTTCGGGCCGGATCTGCCGCTGCAGGCGGGGCTCGGCCTGCGGTATACCACCGAGAACTTCCGCTCCGGCGCCTACGCGGGTGACCGCGCGATCGACCCGGCGAGCGGTGCGGTGGCCCCGACGCTGAGCGAGACGCGCGCGCTGCTGCGGGCCACGTCGCTTGCGGCCGAGCTGCGCGCGGAGCTTCCGTTGACCGAGGGGTTGAGCCTCTCGGCGGGCCTGTGGGGGGAGTTCCGTCTCGCCTCCAGCGCCGAGTATACGATCCGCCGCCTCTCGCCGCTTCCCGTCGGCTTCGCGCCGTTCGACTCGGCGGTTGTTCCGCCGGCGGGAACAGAGGAGGCGCACGCCGCGCGTCTCGGCCCGGCGGTATCGCTCTCGCGGGCGTTCCCGCTCTCGCGCGGGCTCCTGCTCCGTCCGGAGCTGGACCTTCGCGTGGACGCCGGCGCCCTCCTCGACGGCCTCGGGCCCCGCTCGGCGAGCATCGGCCTGCGCGCCGCGCTGCTCTTCGATCTCTCCGCCGCGCCCGATACCGCACGGCCGGATACGGCACGGCCGCCGACGGCGCCGCGGGATACTGTACGGCGGGATACTGTACGGGGCGATACCACCCAACCGATCGCGCGCGACACCATCCCGGCGGCTCCGGTCGTGCCCGCGCTCTCGGCCGCGATCGACCTGTGCGCGCTCGGGCCGGACGGGACGGTATACCAGACGGCGACGGTGCACGCGGATCTGGTGCGGAACATCGTGCGCATCCCCTTCCCGACCTCGATCTACATCGACCGCGGCGCCGGGCTGGACGCCTGCGACTCGGCCGTCGGCGTCGGCCGCGCGGACTCCTTCTCGCTGGAGGGGACGGCGGGGGCCGATCCGCGGACGGTTGCGGCGCACGCGATCGACCTGATCGGCGGGCGCCTGCGGACCTCGCCGCGCGACACGCTGCTGCTGCGGGTCCCGGAGGGGGATGACGCCCCGTTCGCGACCGAGCGGGCGGGCTGGATTCGCGGGTACCTGAGCGAGGCGTGGGGGGTGGATTCGGCGCGGGTGCGGATCGTGACGGTCGGGGGCGGCGACGGGTCGGGAACGGATCGCTCGGGAACCGACCGTTCGGGAACCGACCGCTCGGACGATCCTCGCGCGGGGGAGCGGCCGCGCAGGCTGGGGGTCGCGTTCGCGGGGATGAAGACCCCGGCGCCGCTGGCCCTGGAGTGGCGCTCGCTGGCGTACACGCTCCCGAGGCTGGACATCAGGCCGGAGATCCACGCAACGGCGGGGGTGCTGAACTGGGCGATTGCGGTGCGGCAGGGGACGCAGATCGTGACGGAATACTCCAGCTCGCACGGCCCGGAGGAATCCTCGGGCACGCTCTACATCCCGGAGGCGCGCACGGGGCGGCCGCTGGAGCCGCTGGTCGCGGAGCTGGCGGCCCGCGATTCGGCCGGCGCCACGGTCCTCGTCTACGACACGCTCCGCCTGGCGTTCGACTCCCCGCGCCCGACGGAGCGGGGCGATTCGGCGGTGCCGGACCGCGAACGGCGGATCTACCACCTGCGGATCACGGGCCGGGGGAACGGCGCCGTGGCCGAGGCGGTGCGCGACCTGACGGCGGCGCTGCGCCCCGGCGACCGCGTTACGACGCGTGGGCCGCGCGCCGACCGGATATGCGATGCGATACGGACGAGTGCCCCGGCGAAGGCGCGGACGGTGACGTTCCGGACGGATGATTCGTATGACCGAGCCCCCATCCATTCGGCGGCCGAGCGGGCGCTGGCGGGGTGGGATGCGGTGGTGATCGAGCGGGCCGCGGCGCGCACGGCATCCAACGACAAGCGCTGAAACATCCTGTTAATCTTCGCTTCGATGTTATCACATCCTTTCCTATATTAAGCCTCCCTAATCCCCCCCGGTTACGCTCGCCACGGCCGTAGGGCCGTACTGTTGTCAGGCTTGTATCATTCTGTTCCTCTCCCTCCGGGAGCAAACGCCTATGCACACACCCTTTCACCTCCTACGTGTGCTGCTTATCGCGGCACTGGCATTCGTACCGGCAAGCCTCCTTGCCCAACACACACACGGCACGCAGCCCGCAAACGGCGGGGTGCAGGGACATGACCACGACGCGCCGCCGGTTCCGCTGGAGCGCCGAACAAACGGAGCACGCCTCAGCTTCACAGAAAATCGTGGACAGATCATTGATGATCAGGGGAACCTTCGCCCCGATCTGCTCTACATCATGAAGAGCGGATCCACGCGCATCTACTTGGCAAAGGATCGATTGTACTACGTGTATCGGTTGGGCACCGAGCGTATGCGTGCATTCTATAAGAATGACGGGAACCCGGAGCCCGGGAAATACGCCGGTGATACGCCGGAGGGGATGCCGCACCCTGATTCCACATACGCGTATATCAACCGCGTAACGATGCAATTCGTGGGTGCGAACCCGTCGGTGGCGGTGGAGGCAAGCGAGGGTGTGCCGGAATACACCAACTACTACCTGGGACACTGCCCTCAGGGAATCACGCATGTGCCGGGGTACCGAACGGTCACGTATCGGGAGATCTATCCGAATATCGATCTGGTGATCCGTGCAACGGACAAGGGAACGAAGTACGACTTCGTGGTGCACCCGGGCGGGCGTGTTTCCGATATCCGCATCCGTTATGATGGTGCCGACGTGGTGGATCTAATGCGCTCCGGCGTGATACGCGTCACCAATCGGATCGGCTATCTCGAGGAAGGGGTGCCGTATTCGTTCCAGAAGGTCGCCGGAACGTCCAACGTCAACGTGGTGCGGAGCGCATTTGTGATGCGTGACGGCGTGATCGGGTTCAATGTCGGCCGATACGACGCCTCGCGCGAGCTGGTGATCGACCCCTCGCAGGAGTGGGCAACGTTTTACGGAGGCGGGGCCCCCGCGGCCGACGACAACATCGGCGGCGGCGATCCAACGGAGGTCGATCGCTCGGGCAACTCGTTCCTTGTCGGCTACACCGCCAGCGGAAGCTTCCCGACGCTCAACGCGGTGCGCTCGACGTTTCAGGGCGGCACGCAGGACGGGTTCGTGGTCAAGTTCGACCCGTACGGCAACGTGATTTTTTCGACGTATTATGGCGGCAACGGCGACGACATCGCCCACGGCGTCACGTCGGATCCCGACGGGAATGTCTTTGTCGGCGGGCACACGACGAGCACCACACTGCCGATTCTGAACGCATTTCAGGCAACCAACCAGGGCAATCGTGACGGCTTCGTGGCAAAGTTCAGCCCAAACGGTACGCTCCTCTGGGCTACGTATTGCGGCGGAAGCGCCTGGGACGACGGGTATGCCTTCGCGGTGGACAGCGCGCAAAACGTCGCGTTTCTGTTGACTACATGTGGGAGCACGCTGCCTGGTATCTCAAACGTAAAGGCGCCGCGTGATACTCCGAACGATCCAACAGGCCCCAACCCGGCCGGCAACGGTCTGGTGACAGTCAAGTACAACGGCGCGAGCGGGCAGGCGATATGGTCCACGTATATCGGCGGCAGCGGCGTCGAACTCGGCTGGTCGGCCGCGTCCGATTCAAAGAACAACTACTACATAACCGGGTGGTCGAACAGTAATAACTTTCAAGGACCGATACGAAACTTTGGAGGCGGCTACGACTGTGTCCTCGTGAAGTATGACAGCGCCGGCAACAAGAAGTGGATGACGTATTACGGCGGCGGCGGGACGGAGGACAACAACTTCGGCGCCATCGTCGGTTCGGCCGGAATGGCAGTTGATCTCGACGGCAACGTGTTTCTGACGGGCACGACGTCCGGTGGATTCCCAACCACTCCCGGTGCCTGGAAGACGGCCGCCCCGGGCGGTGCCCGCGACGCATTTCTCGTGAAGTTTGACTCAAACGGCACGACACAGTGGGCGACCTACATCGGAACGGCCGGCAACGACGACGGCATGGGCGTTGCCGCGAACCCACAGGGGAGCGTGCTTGTCACGGGCTTCACGACCGGCACGAACCTGCAGACCGCCGGCGCTGGGCAGGACCTTGCGTTCCAGGCGACCAATGCCGGTGGAACCGATGCGTTCGTGGCGAAGCTCGACAGGAGCGGCAACCCGAAATGGGTGACGTATTTCGGCAGTACCAGCACTGACGAAGGGCACGGGACATCGTACGATCCATATGGCTCCATCGTGTTGGCGGGCATGACGAACAGTGCTGCAGCCACCCCGTTCCAGAAGCTGAGCCGATATCAGGTCGCCAACGGACAATCGTTGGCGCGCCCGGGCAACTCCGGCGGTTATGACGCCTTCATCACACTCTTCTGCGATCCGGAACCTCCGCGCGTCGACTCCAGCGGCCCACACCACTTGTGCGACGGCGATCAGTTGAAGGTGTGGATCCTGCCCGGCTATCGCAACGTGAAGTGGTATAAGAAGGACCCTCCGACGTATGCGACCTCCACGGAGCTGATCCCGTTCCGCGGGCAGGACACGATGCTGATTCTGGACTCCGGGCGGTACTACGTTTCGGTGGAGAGCCCGACCGGATGTCAGTCGATCTCCACGGACATCATCATCACGCGCTCGGGACGGCTCAACGCACAGATCCTGCCGAGCCCGCCGATTGTGTGCGAGGGAGACAGTCTCGACCTCTCGGTGGGACCGACGCCGTTCACCACCTACCGGTGGCTCCGCACGCCGACCGATACGGTGCGTACCGCCGGCATGCGTGTGTCATGGCCGACTGCGGGGAGCTATCCGGTCTCCGTCTATGTGGTCAACGACAAGGGCTGTCGCGACTCGACAACGATCAACGTGACGGTGAACCCGAAGCCGCTCGCCGTGGTGGCCGACAAGGACACCGTGATCTGCGAGGATGATCTTGCGCTGCTTACCGCAAGCGGCGGTGGGCCGGGCGTTTCGCTGACATGGTATTCGGGAGCAGCGTCGGCCGGCGGCGGAAGCACGCTGCAGACAAACAAGGCGGGGACGTACTATGTCATTGCCCGCAACGGCGTCGGTTGCAGCACGCGTTCGAACAACGTCGTGGTGAAGGTCAACAAGAAGCCGAAGCCGAGGATCACCGCGCTTGGTCCCACTTCGTTCTGCGAAGGGGATAAATCGACGGTCGAGTGTGTGCACACCGCCGGAGATGCCGTGCTGGCGACCTTCCGGTATCGCTCCTACGAGTGGGCACCCGGAGGCCAGACGACGCCGCAGATCGATGTATCCAACATCCCGCTCGGCAGCACGACGTTCACGTGCACGGTGACCGACACGAACGGCTGTAAGGGAACGACATCGATCACGGTGACGAAGAATCCCAACCCGAATCCGAAGATCAACTTCTCACCGGATACGGTGGTGTGTGAGGGCGATTCCGTCTCGTTGAGCGCCGATCAGAGCTACGGCAATTATGCCTGGAACAACGGCGCCACCGATCAGCGGATTCGCGTGGGACGTCTCGGAAGAACGCCGTACGTGTTGACGGTGTTCACGACCGAGGGGTGCTCCGGCAAGACCGATACGGTCTGGGTGACGGTGCGCCCGAAGCCGGTTGCGAAGATCAACGGACCCGGTGCGGTCTGCATCAACTCCACGCAGTCCTACGATGTGCCGTCGCAGCCGGGGGTGACCTAC
>CAZJYH010000202.1:273-8217 GCA_964549365.1 uncultured Alphaproteobacteria bacterium | reverse complement strand
GAAGGTGCTCTAATGCCGGCATGTGAGATTGCTTCGCTGCGCTCGCAATGACACCTGGAATATCTGATTGCCAATTCCAGGATGGGCTCTTATTCTCTTTCGACGATCTCCACGATGCGGTACTTTTCGGCCGTGACGACGCGCTCGACCATAACGGCATTCCTTGCATTCGTGCTCCTGCTTTCGGCGGTCGGCACGTCCGTGGGCGCGGTACATGCGTGCGCATGCCGCACACACGCGGCGGCGCGAGCGAACTCGGAACAACACGATGATTCGGGGCGCACGATCGCGCGTGCACGAAGCGGCGCCGGACCGTGCTGCCGGCACAAAGCCGCCGTCGCCGTCACCGACCGCAGCAGCACGGCTCCGTATTTCCGGAATGCCTGCTGTTGCGCGAACCACCGGACCGCACCGCTCGCCGTCACCAACGGGGAGCTCGCCTTCAAGCGTTCGCCGACCGAGAGCGTGGCCCTCAACCTGTTCCCGGCATTCGGCTCCACGAACCGCTCGCATTACCGGCGTGGATCGATCACGCACGCTCCCCCGTTCCTTTCGGACCACTTCCACGCAACCTACCTCCGCAATTCCAACCTTCGGATTTGAGATGCATCGGCCGTGAATTGCCGACGGCGGATCGCTCCCTTTCCGCAGGGTGCGACGCCTCGACGTTTCAATACCATCGGCCCATCTCCCATCGTGCTCGACGAGAGGCACCGTAAGCGCGGTTGTTCCCGGTTCATCGAACCGACGGCGCCGCTGCTGCGCATTCCTCGCGTCGACATACGGCTCCGTTCCATGACGCATGGCCATGCCGATCCGCGCAAGCCGGCGGTGTCGTGGTGCCGTCTTCGTATTCATTCCGACCATACAACTGCACCGAACGAGGATAGATCAAATGACCAGGACATCACGTTCGCTTACCATCGTCGCGATCATGATCGCGCTGACGACATTCGCCCAAGCCTACGCACAGGACACGTGCAAGACGTTCAGCATAAAGAACCCCCACGGGGCCGCCATGTCGATCATGAAGATCTGGGCGGTCGACAGCGTGAACTTCACCGTCTCCACGGTGAAGCCTCTGCCGTTTCAAATCGGCGCCACCGAATCCTTCGACATCATCGTATGCATCCGCGCACGCGACGGCAAGCCGCACTCGACCTCGATCCGCTACACGAACACGCACGGAACATCCTCATACAACGTGACGATGACCGCGCCGAGCGTGTCGGCGGTACCGTCGGAAGGGGACGGCGCGGACGTCGGCGTGCGGGTCGACGTATCACCGAACCCCGCGTCGACACAGGCAATGATCGACGTCGACGCACGGGGTGCACGCGAGACAGGCGTTCGGCTGTACGACATCAACGGCCGCGTTGTCTGGAGCTACACCCAGACGATCACGCAGGCCCATATCCCGATCGACCTGCAATCGATTCCGGCCGGCATGTACACGCTCGTCGCCGACGACGGCAACGGACGGAGGCATGCCCGACGGCTGATCGTCAACCGGTAATCCAATCGCATCATGCGGTGCCCGGGCCGCAGGGCCCGGGCACCGTGTCATCGGAAATCAACGCAGGAGGTCGATGCATATGCGGAATTACAACATGATCGTGGCGGCAGGGATGTTCCTGTGGGCCCTCGCGCCGACGACCGCGCAGGAGCCGGCGTGGCTCCCCTCCACCGGCCCCTTCGCCGGGAGAATCACCTCGATCCTGCCGCCTGCCGCCGAACGCGGGATCATGATCGGCACACTCGGCGGCGGCGTCTTCGGATCCGATGACCTCGGCGGCGCGTGGGCGCCACGGAGCACGGGCCTCGGCGATCGCTACGTGCAGACGCTCGCGGCGGATACGTTCGGCGGCATTCTTGCCGGGACCCAGTTCGGCGGCATCTATCGCTCAACCGACAACGGTGCAACCTGGGAGGACCGCTCCGAGGGCTTGCCGGTCGAGCCCCGTCCGTCGGTGCTCAGTATTCTGGTGTCGCGGAACGGCACGATGCTGGCATCGCTGCAGGGGAGGGGGTTGTTCCGATCGGTCGATACGGCAATGCACTGGGAGCAGGTCACCGGCGGCATCACGAGCACGGCGATCCTCTCACTCAGGCAGGGAAACAGCGACAGCCTGTACGCCGGAACGACCTCGGGTTCGACATTTCTCTCGGTGAACGACGGCGTCGACTGGGAGGCCGTCACAACGCCGGCGCGATCGGCCGTGGTGGATCTGGCGCAGGGTCCAGGAACCCCGTTGTACGCGGCGGTGCGCGATCGCGGTGTGTATCGCTCGAACGACGGCGGGACAACGTGGACGAAACTCGTCGATGGGCTCACCAACACGACGGTCACCGCGCTTGCGATACGCCCGCCGACGACGGTGTTCGTGAGCACGGCCGGCGGCATCTACCGATCGCTGGACGGCGGCGACCACTGGGGGCCGATCAACGGTACCGGGTACACGAATCCCGACACCCGCACCGTTGCGATCGATGAGAGCGGCGCGATCTGGAGCGGAAGCAACGGCAGCGGTATCTATCGAACGTCGGACGATGGAGCGAACTGGGCGCAGTTGAACCGTGGAATCACCAACAGCGAGATCCGCGCGCTCCTCGGCGTTCCGAGCGGCGAGGTCTTCGCCGCCGCGGCGCGCACCTTCACCGACGCGACCAGCGGACTGCACCGCAGCTCCGACAACGGGGCAACGTGGGCGCCGGTCAACACCGGCCTGACCAACGGCGACGTGCGGGCACTTGCGGCGCGGCGCAACGGAACGCTGTACGCGGCCACCTACGGCGGCGCGGTGTTCCGCTCCGTCGACGCGGCCACCACGTGGACGCTCGTGAGCAACGGATTGCGCGACGGCATCGAATCCCAGATCAACGTGCTCGCCGTCGACTCCACCGATGCCGTGCATGCCGGCGCCGAGGGGGGAGTGTTCCGTCTGGATGAGGCCACGGACAAATGGTTCTCCGCAAACGGCAACCTGACGGACACGAACGTCCACGCGCTCGCGATCGGCTCCGGCGGGCTGATGGTGGCAGGGACGCTCGGCGGCATCATGCGGACAACCGACGGCGGAACAACCTGGGCACGCACGGCATCGATTTCGAGCGCGGGCATCCACAACATCACGATCACACCCGCGGGCATCTTCGCGGCCACCGACGGCGCCGGCGTGCATCGCTCGATCGACGGCGGCGTGACGTGGGCGCCCGTCAATAGCGGCCTGGCCGACACGGCCGTCTTCGCGTTCGCGGCCAACACACGCGGGCATCTCTTTGCCGGCACCGTGACGATGGGTGCGTTCCGCTCAACCGACAACGGCGACACATGGCAGCGTGCGTCGAACGGGCTGAACGCCTCCCCGGTGTCCGCGTTCGCTTTCGATCGCGACGGACGACTGTACGCCGGAACGCTCGGCGGCGGGGTGTTCCGCACCGCGACATCGACGCTCGGCGTGGAAGATGACGGCGCGCCGCCGATCGATGCCGAGCCCGCGACGATCGTCATCGAACGTGCGGGTGTCGATGGGAGCGTCGCCTACCGGTTGCACCGCCCGGGCGCGGTGACGATCGAGGTTTTCACATCCGACGGCAGGCTCGTCCATCGCATCGATGCGGGCAACCGCCCAACCGGACTTCATCACGCCGTGCTTTCGATCGAATGCATGGCGAACGGCGTTCACCTTCTTCGCATCAGGATGGGGAATGCCGCCGCAACCCGTGTGATAACGGCCCTGCGATAGCGCCGCGCACCGATCGCGCACGGCGCATCGCGCACGGCACATCGGCGACGGCACATCGGCTTCATTCACGACATCAACAACATGTGGCATCAATCATGAACTCGAACGATACCTCCCTCTCGCGGCGCCGGTTCATCGAGCGCCTGCTCACGTCCGCATTCGTTACCGTGGTGGCCCCGGCGCTGCCGACACGAGCGTTGTTCGCGGCGGTGAAGCCGGCCGCCGCCCCGCCGCCGACGAACGCGCTGCGCCTGCCGACGGCCTTCACCGGCGGTGAGATCGCCGCGCGCGCGTCGTCCGCGTTCGTATGGCCGGACAGGGCAACGGAACTCCGGATGCTCGGCGGGAGCTATCCCGGCCCGACCATCAACGTTCGACGCGGCGAGCAATTCTCCGCGACGCTGCGGAACGATCTGGACGAACCGACCAACATCCATTGGCACGGGCTGCTGGCGCCGGCGAACATGGACGGCCACCCAATGGACACGGTGGAACCCGGAGCGACGCATACATACACGTACGCCGTCGATCAACGCGCGGGCACGTACTGGTACCACCCGCATCCGGACAAACGAACCGGGAAGCAGGTGTTCACGGGGATGGCGGGGTTCTTCATCGTGAGGGATGACGACGAGGACGCACTGGATCTTCCGAGCGGCGCCTATGAGATCCCGCTGTTGATTCAGGACCGGAGCGCGCGCTCCGATCGCGCGTTCGATTACACGCTGACGATGCCCGACCGGATGAGCGGCAAGCTCGGCGACACGATCCTCGCCAACGGAACGCCGGATGCGGCGGTCGACCTCGAGGCGACGCTGTATCGCTTCCGGCTGCTGAACGGTTCCAATGCGCGGGTGTACAAGATTGCCGTGAGCGACGGCCGACCGATGCACATTATCGGGACCGACGGCGGGCTGATCGATCGGCCGGCCGCCGCCTCATCCTTCTTCTTCGGCCCGGGCGAACGCGTGGACCTGCTGCTCGATCTGTCGAACGACGCGTCGGGAACATCGATACGCCTCCTGGCCGAAACATTCGACGGAGCGATCGATGCAACGATGCAGGGGTGGGGCGCCGACATTCTGAGAATCAACGTCGGGGCGCGCGGCCCGCTGCGGACACTCCCGGTCGCGCTGCCGCCGCTGGAGAGCATCGATCCGGCGACCGCGCTGCGCACACGACGGTTCACGCTGAAGATGGTCATCCCCATGCCCGAGGACGGCATGCATACGATCAATGACCTGGTCTTCGACGGCATGCGGATCGACGAGACGGTCACCGCCGACACGGTCGAGATCTGGGAGTTCGTCAACGACTCCGACGAGCCCCATCCGGTGCACCTGCATGGAGCACGGTTCCAGATTCTCACGCGCGACGGCGCGCCGGTCGACGAACCGAAGGATCGTGGGTGGAAGGACACGGCCATCGTCTGGGGCCGGCAAACCGTGCGCGTCGCGGTACTGTTCGGCCCGCACAGCGGCACGTACATCCTTCATTGCCACAACCTCGAGCACGAGGACGACGGCATGATGCTGAACATCGCCGTCGTGGCCCCGGCTTCAGGCGTCGACGGTGCGGATTTTCCCGAGGGAGCCGTGATGAATCTTGAGTAGCTTTGCGCCGCGACAGATCGCCCGCGGTGTGCCGCGCGCGACACCCATCGAACCATTCGAACGACACGGCATGAACGGCACGGCATCGACAGTCACCGAGGAGCTCATCAACGGCATGCTGCGGTTCTACGCGCCGCTCGTCTCCGACACGATGGAGCGGCTCGGCATCCCCTGCGGCGCGCTCGACGCCGCGATCCAGCCGACGTTCTCCGATCCGTTCCTGAAGGTCTGCGGGCGCGCGTTCCCGTGCCGCGTTGTGCCGACCGATCAGTACGTGGAGATCCACACGCTGCTGGAGATGGTGGACGCGATCCCGCCCGGAGCGTTCGTGGTGGTGGCCGCCGACGAGCCGATCGACGCAGCGCTGTGGGGAGGCATGATGAGCACCCGCGCCGCCGCGCGCGGTGCCGTCGCGGCGGCGGTCAACGGCGGCATCCGCGACATCGAGCAGATCGCGCGCCTGGGGTTCCCGACCTTCGGGGAGGGGCGATGCATCAAGGACATCCGCACGCGCGGCTACATGGCCGCCTACAACGTGCCGGTGGTCTGCGGCGGCGTCACGATCGCGCCGGGCGACCTCGTCTTCGGCGACGCGAACGGGGTGATCGCCGTTCCGGCCGCGCGGGCCGCCGAGCTGTACGCCGAGCTGGATCGCGCGTTCACCGAGGAGGCCGCCACCGAGCGCGGCCTTGCCGGCGGCGAGGGAGCGCGCGCGCTCTTCGATCGATACGGAAGATTCTAGGCCCCCGCCGGCCTTGGTGTTCTTCGCGCCTTCGCGGTTGTTTCATTGGAGGCGGTGGACGCGACGAGTGGCGAGTGGCGGGCCGATGCGGGACATCTCATTCAGCATTCTTCATTCTGAATTCCGCGTTCCGCCGCGCTACGCGTTCTCACACCCCACGAACCGCAACATCCGTATCATGGAGCTGCCGAAATATCGGCCACGGGCTCGGCGTGAGCCCGCACACAGGAACTTCGAGGAGACGGACGATGGCGGACGAAACGAACGTTGAGGTACGGCGCGGCGGCGCGCGCAAGATGTGGGTGGTGCTGCGCGACATGGAGACGCTGAAGAGCATGCCCCGACAGAAGCCCGAAGCGCCCGGGCCCGACGGCGACGTCGTCCCCTGGGCCATGGCGCAGCACATCGGATTCGCCGGCGCGGTTCCGGCGATGCCGGAGATCCTCGGCACGTTCGACGGCGAGCTGCTGTTGCGTGGCGAGCTGCTGCTGGAGGCGATCCGCCTGGCGGGCATCGAAGGTCCGGTGGCCTGCATGTACCGCACGCAGCGCCCGGCACAGGAGCCCCCCGGAGCCATCGGACAACCGGCGGAGGGCCCGGGGTCGCAGACGCCGGTATCGCACGTCACCATCTCCTTCACCGAACCGCTCGATCCCCTGCAGGAGCGCGCGCTCGCCGAGATGTGGACCTCGCCCCCGACGCAGCACACCGATCGCACCTGGGGCTGGCAACAGCTCGACGGCGGAGCCGCGCACCAGGGCCCGGATGCCTATCCGAGTCGCGCCTTCCTCGAGGCCGTCCGCGAGTTCTCGCACGACGAGGCGCGCGTGACCGCGGTCTGCGGGCGGCGGCTGCATCGGGCGTGAAGAACGTCTCGGCCGCATGGAAAAGCCTGCCCGCGAACGAACCGCGAGCAGGCTGCATCATGTTCATCCGTTGATCCGGAGTTTTACTCGGGATCCCTGTTATACGATGAAGTCGCCGACGTTGGTGATGCCGCCGCCGAGCGTGGTCTGGATGATCTTCCACGCCTCATCGTCCCCGTTGGTGCTCCCGTAGACCTTAAGGTTCAGCACGCCGCCGGTCGGGAGCAGCCGCATGATGAAGATGTCCCGCCGCCGCGAAGAGAATCATGAAACACGACCTCCCTCCCACCGCGACCGGGTGAGAGGGAGGGAAGAAATACGCATCGAGAGAATCAGTTCACCGTGACGTTCGCGCCGGCACGAAGCGTAAATGTTGTGCCGTCCTCGTTGCTGAACGTGACATCATCCACGAACTTGTACTCCGCATTCACCTGCGGATTGAACGACGTGAGATTATCGGCTCGCATATGGCACGGGTTCTGACTGGTGAACGTGCCGGGGAGTCCGCTGATCGTCCCCGTGGCGTTCGCGTAGATATCCGCCGTCGCGGGAAATATCTCGTCGCCGGGGTTATTCGCCCAGATTGTCGAATTCTGTACGTCGCCGCCGTTCGACGTAAACGTATAGTCCCCGTACGTATCGTCATGGCCGGAGAGTTGGATACTCTGCACCTGGAACGTGCTGAGGGCACGATTCTCCGCGTCCGCCTTTGCCTGATCTTCCTCGCTGTTGTCCACGGTCAGCAGCTCCGCATTGCCCTCGGCCGGAACCGTCCGGTCCTCCGTAGTGCCGTCCTCGCGCACCGTGGAAACCGTTCCCACGGCAACGATGATGCAGATAATGACGACGCCGACATCCGCGTAACCGTTAGGGGCCAACGGCTTGGCCCGCAACAGACCGCCCTGCGTGCCCGTCGAAAGGAGGATTGCGACGGCAACGACGGCCACACCCCCGGCCAGCCCCACGCCGCTGGCCTG
>CAZJYH010000202.1:0-263 GCA_964549365.1 uncultured Alphaproteobacteria bacterium | reverse complement strand
ATGGAAATCTTCTTCATGATCATTCTCCTAGCATTTGAAATGAGTAGTATTCAGACGACAACCATACCCAGCGCGATCGAGAGACCCCGAACATCAGAACGCCGTCGATAGACAATTGCCCCGCACCCGAACTCGAAATGTTTCGCGCGCACGGCACTTCCCGAAGCCTACGATTCGCCGATATGCGAAATCATTACCTCGGGAAATAACCATCGCAACGCACACGCACGGACGCGCACGACTCAAAACGTACACCGTTCAAT
>CAZJYH010000201.1:0-8248 GCA_964549365.1 uncultured Alphaproteobacteria bacterium | reverse complement strand
CGATGGTTTCATCATGCAGAAACTCGATGGCGACGGCCTCGTGTTCGGGCACGCGGGCGGCACGATCGTCGAGCGCGAACTCGCGGCCGGCGAACGCCTCGAAGTCGATACCGGCTGCGTGGTCGCGATGACCAGCAACGTGCTCAACGTGGTGCAGATGACGCAGGGGCAGTTCGTGACGGTCACCTCCGAGAGCACCGACGCGAGCACGTTGTCGCAGTTCCTGTTCTGGGGGCTGCTGGACTTCAAGGCGCTCGAGAGCTTCGACCTGTTCTCCTTCGGCAGCGAGGCCGATGCAGCGGCGCCGGCCGGATTGAACTTCTCGAACCTCTCGATCGACATGCTGTTCGATCCGCAGACGCCCGAGGTTCCGGCCACGTTCGCCTTCGACGCCGCGCAGCTCGCGTTCGACATGGCCGGCAGCACGACGCGCCCCGGCAGCTTCTTCAATCACTTTCCGATCACGCTGGCATCGTTCACGCAGGGGAAGAACGGCACCACCCCCTCCGGGCAGGGATACATGGGCGTGCAGACGCCGCTCACGCAGAGCACGCTGTTGTATCCGTGGTACTCGTTGAACTTCAACGTGAACCTCGGCTCGCCCGGAGCGCTGGCCGCGCAGATCGGGTTCATCGCGAGCATCACGGCGGCGTGGAGCCCGGGCGGGACCGGCGGCGCCTACACCGTCTTCACGGGGCTGAAGCTGCCGGGCTCCGACGGGTCGAAACGGCAGATCACCATCCAGGGATTGTTCAACATCACGTTCAAGACGCTGGAGATCATCGCGGTGCCGGAGAGCACCACGTTCATCCTGGTGTTGTACGGCATCGCCTTCTCGTTCCTGAGCTTCACGTTCCCGCCCACGGGGCAGGTGAACTTCGTGCTGTTCGGCAACCCGGGCCAGGCCGCCGACGGCAACACCAGCCTCGGCTGGTACACTGCCTACGCCAAGCCGAGCACAAAGACCACCGGCGGCACCGGCCGCTCCGGCGCGGTGGGGGGCGAGACGACCATGGCGATTCCCATCGAGACAGGGGGGTGATGAAGCATGAGGATCATGGCCTGGAACATCCAGTTCTTCACCGAGCGGCGCGTGAACGATCCGACCGGCGATACCGCGGCCGAACGCGTGAACAACATGCTGACCGCCGGGGCGAACCGGCAGTACATCACCAGCACGGTGGCGCGTGCCGACCCCTCGATCTTCATCGTGATCGAGCCGCTCAGCGAGGCCGGTGCAAACGGTTCGCTCGCCACCGGCGGCGGGCCACAGGGGCTGCTGTACCTGTTGAACGCGTTCCGCCGCTACGACGACAACTGGTGTCTGGTGCCGCCGTTGAAGACGCGCAATCGCAATCCGGACGGCAAGACCTACACCGAGACGGTGGGCGTGTTCTATCGGAACGATCGGCTGCAGTTCACCGGCCCCTATGTCTGGCCGGCGGCGAGCGCGGCTGTGGGGCCGTCGGTGCCGCCGGGCGTGGACACCGCGAACTATCCGGACCCCTGGGACAGGACGGTGCCGGCCGACACCCGGTTCGCGGCGCAGTGCGAGTTCTTCAACGGCGGCGTCGAGGTGACGTTCCCCAATCCGGAGAACCGTCGCCCGGTGCTGACGACGTTCGTGGAGCGTGCGGCGCCCGGGCGCACGCTGAAGGTGTTCTCCTGCCACACGAAGCCGGGCACCGACGCACGCACGGCGACCGCACGCATCTCCGACCTCGCAGAAGCGGTCCCCGGGGCGAACCAGGTCTCGGTGCTGATCGGCGATTTCAACGTGGACTTTCTCTCGGCGAACACCGTGACCCAGGCCACGATCATGTTCCTGCAGGGGATGCAGGGGTTCACTCCCCTCATCAACGCGCCTCCCACCCTGTATGAACGCGTGGGGACGGCCACGCCGGGCGCGTATCTGCGGAACCTCTGTCTGGACAACGCCTGGGTGCGCTACGGTGCGGGGGCGGCGCCCGCGGCCCCGTTGCCTGCGGGCTATGTGGTGAACCGTGTGATCGACGGCACGGGGCCCGCGCCGGGCATCCCGTGGGACATGCTCGACAGCCTGGCGGAGATCCTCGCGCTTCCGGTCGCCACGCGCGACGACACGTTTCGCGAGGGGGTGAACTTCGGGCACCTGGGCCCTCCCGCCGCGGGGACGAGCGACCACCTGCCGATCATCGCGGATGTGTAGCATCTCAGGTCCGCGGACCTTCCATTCGAGAGTCAAGGAGAGCGACGACGTATGACGATCATGGTCTGGAACCTTCAGTTTTTCACCGAAGAGCGCGTGAACAATCCGGACGGCCCAACCGCTGCCGCGCGGGTGAACAACATGCTGACCGCCGGCGCGAACCGGCAGTACATCCTCAGCACGGTGACCCGGGTTGACCCGTCGATCTTCATCGTGATCGAGCCGGGGAGCCAGGCCGGCGGCGTCGGCACGCTTGCCACCGGCGGCGGACCGCAGGGGCTGCTGTGGCTGTTGTTGAATGGGTTCCGCCAATCGAACGCCGCCTGGTGCATGGTGCCGCCGCTGAAGACACGGAATCAGAACGACGACGGACGCACGTACACCGAGACGGTGGGGGTATACTATCGGAGCGATCGGCTGCGGTTCCTCGGGCCATATATCTGGCCGGCGGCGAGTCCCTTGGTTGGGCCCTCGGTTCCACCGGGGCCGGCCGCCGCGGCCTATCCGGCGCCGTGGAACGGGACGGTGCCGGCGGGCACGACCGCGGCCGCGCAATGCCAGTTCTTCGCCGGCGGCGTCGAGATCACGTTCCCCAGACCCGAGAGCCGGCGTCCGGTGCTGACCACGTTCCAGGAGATCGCCGCGCCGAACCGGGTCTTCAAGGTGTTCTCCTGTCACACGAAGCCGGGCACCGATGCCATCACCGCCACCGCCCGCATGATGGGGCTGGCCGAGGCGGTCCCCGCCGCGAACGAGATCTCGGTGTTCGCCGGGGACTTCAATGTGAACTTCATCAACGCCAACACGGTGATCAGAGCGCTGAGACAGTATCTGATGTACAACCGGCGCTTCATTCCCACGGTCGGCCAGCCGCCGGAGGGGGTGGTGCCGACGATGTACGAACGCGTTGATGACGCCACGCCGCTGGCCTATCTGCGGAACCTGGCGGTGGACAACATCTGGGTGCGATACGGTACGGGCGTGCGACCCGCCGTCGTGCCGGTCGGCGTGGTGGTGAACCGCGTGGTGGATCGCGCCGCGCCGAGGAACATCCCGTACGACATGCTGGACAGCCTGGCCGAGATCATCGCGCTTCCGGTTGCCACGCGCGACAACACGTTCCGCGAGGGGGTGAACTTCGGGCACCTAGGCCCCCCCGTCGACGGCACGAGCGATCACCTGCCGGTGTTCGTGGACCTGTAGCTGCAGCGGCACCCACATGCGCCGCTCTCCAAGCCGATGTAGTGATGTAGTATCGAACGATCAGCTAACGGATCATAGCAATGACCTCCAACGAACTGGCGAACATGTTGCGGGCGCAATCGACGCCGCCTCCGCATCAAATCCTGCTCGATGACCAGACGCTTCAACGTACGGGCCTGAACGCCCTCATCACGGAGAACCTGCTCATCGCCAGCGGCCAGCTTGTGCTGGTGGTCGACCCGGCGGAGATCCCCGTGAATCCGCCCCCGGAGGGCTTCACGTTGAACGCGACGGTGCCGAGCGGCACGCCGGCGTTCCTGAACCTTGCCGACCGCGACTGCACCATCCAGTTCATCGTGGGGTCGCAGGTGGATTTCGTGCTCACGATCGAGACGCGCAGGGCCGGAGGGGAGCCGGTGGAGTGGATGCCGGGGACCAGCTTCCCGGATCTGCTGGGTCTGCCGTACGATCGGCTGGAGTACACCGACACCGTGCTCACGTTTGCCACGATCGAAGCGAACGGGTTCGAGGTGGGCCTCACCTACACAGCCGGGCTGCAGCTCACCGGGCTGCTGGCCTACATCGCCACGATCATCAGCGGCAGCGGCAGCACGATCTACTCGCTGCGCGGAAAGCTGGATCGCGACGATGACGGCAACCTCTCGTTCGACCAGAAGGCCGATCTGAACGTGCCGGCTCTCTCGCTCGGCGACATCGTCACGATGGATCATCTGAGCACCGGCGTCGCCTACAGCGTGGTGCCGGTGCCCGACGAGGACCGCACGACGTCGCTGGTGCAGCTCTACCTCGGCGCCATGGTCACCTTCGAGAACACCAGCGGCACGCAGCTCCCGATGGAGGTGCGCACGCAGTTGCCGATGCAGTCCGATATGCCGATCCTCATGCTGGTGGTGCTGCCGGTTCCGGGGTTCGACACCACGCTGGACCGCCTCGGCAGCCTGATCGGCGGTCAGTCGTGGGACAGCTTCTTCACCGGGCCGGCGGCCGAGCTGCTGCCGTTCTTCCAGATCTTCGGGCTGACCGGCTACAGCGCCACGTACTCGCCCACCACGCTCTCGGTGATGTCCTCCACGTTGAGCGTCGGCACGCTGGAGCCGTGGACGATGTGGGGCGATTACACGCTGACGCTGGAGGCGACGTGGTCGATCTACTTCGGCAGCGTGACGACGTCGCTCATCACGGTCAGCTCGTTGTTCGACTTCAAGGTCCTGCAGTTCCTCGTGACCGTCACGTTGCCCGACCTGACGATCACCGGCACGCAGAGCGGCGGCCCGATCACGATGACGCTCGCGCAGCTGAACGCGTTGTTCGAGAACAGCCTGACGATACCGGACGATCTGCTGACCATCATGGTCAGCAACTTCTCGATCGTGATCGGCATCAACTCCAAGCAGTTCGTGATCGGCGCGTACGTGTCGGCGAGCGTCAGCCTGTTCGGAACGCAGGTGCTGGCGATCGAGGGGATGAACGTGGAGACGAGCATCGACGCGTCGACCTCGACGCTCGCCTACACCGCCACGCTGAGCGGCATCGTGCGGTTCGGCACGATCGCCGTGCAGGCGAACGCCACGCTCAGCAATCAGTCCGACACGGTCTTCTCGCTGCACCTGGTGGATGAAACCGTCGGCTCGATGCTGAACCACCTCGTGCACATGGTGGATCCCACGTACGACATCAGCCTGGGCGACCCGTGGAACGCGCTGCTCGACATCAGCCTCGACGCGCTGGTGCTGAACGTGAACGTGACGAAGGGGATCGTGAGCCTGACGTACAACGCGGCGATCGACCTGACGTTCATCCAGATCGACAGCATCACGCTCACCTACACGCGCGGCACCACCAAGGCGAGCGCGGTGGCGATCTCGATCGACGGCGCGTTCCTCGGGCAGCGCTTCGGCGCGGGCTCATCGAACCCGCCGCTGGAGTGGGACGCGATCAACCAGAACCCGCCGGCGGTGCCGGGCGCGGGCGCCTCGCTCTTCGATCTGCAATACACCGGCCTGGGGCAGCACATCGCGTTCCAGGGGATCGAGTTCCCCAACGTCGAGGCCGTGATGACCGCGCTGCAGGCCTCGGTGCTCCCCTCGCAGGCGGGCGCGCTTCCGCCGTTCGGGCAGAACTCGCTCGTCTTCAGTCCGCAGAGCAACTGGCTGATCGGCGCGCAGTTCAGCATCATGAACACGATCGCCATCAGCGCCATCTTCAACGATCCCGATCTGTACGGCATCCTGATCGCGCTCTCCGGCGAGAAGGCGAAGAGCTTCGCCGGCCTGAAGTTCGAGATCCTCTACCGCAAGGTGACCGACAGCATCGGCGTGTATCACATCGAGCTGAAGCTGCCGGACGCGATGCGCAACCTGCAGTTCGGCGCGGTCTCGATAACGCTGCCGGTGGTCGTCATCGACATCTACACCAACGGCAACTTCCGCATCAACCTCGGATTCCCGGTGGGGCTGGACTTCTCCAACTCCTTCGCGATGCAGATGTTCCCGTTCGTCGGCTTCGGCGGCTTCTACTTCGCGCTGCTCGACGGCGCCACCTCGACGCGCGTGCCGCAGATCACCAACGGCACCTTCTCGCCGGTGATCGAGTTCGGCCTGGCGCTCTCGCTCGGCGTGGGGAAGACCGTGGACGCCGGCATCCTCTCCGGCGGCATCACCGTGACGGTGATCGGCATCGTGCAGGGCGTGCTGGCCTGGTTCAACCCGACGGACAATTCGCCGAAGGAGGTCTACTACTGGCTGCAGGGGACGATCGCGATCGTCGGCCGTCTGTACGCCACGGTGGACTTCGGGATCATCCGCGCCAGCGTGGACGTGACCGCCTACGCGAGCGTGACGCTGACGATCGAATCGCACAAGCCGATCTACATCGCGATCAGCGCGGGGGTGTCGGTGCGGGTGAAGGTGAAGATCGTCTTCTTCACCATCCACCTGAGTTTCTCGACGCGCGTCGACGCATCGTTCACGATCGGCTCGGCCTCGCCGACCCCCTGGATCCTCGCACCGAAGAGCGGCTCGACCAAGTCGCTCACGGCGTCGGCGGAGAGCACGTCGCGGTTCGCGCAGTTGCGCGGCCAGCGCACGCTGCGCGTGGGGGGGCACCGGCCGGCGGGGCTGGATCTCGCGACCCGGCGTTCGCTGATCGCCGCGCGGCTTCCGGCCTCACGTCTGGCGGCGTTCGGGTTGACGGCCTCCGAGCCGATCATGACCTGGCCCGCGGTGACGGTGATGCCGGGGGGGATTCAGACCGTGCAGATCTGGGCGCTCCCCGCGTTCACGAAGGCACAGACCGCCGGCGACGCCGGCATGGTGATGCTGCTGGCGGCGCAGAACTCCGTGGACCCCTCGGCCACTACCGCGAGCGAGCACGACGAGCTGTTCGGTGAGGATCCCGCATCGACGACGTTCAACCTGCTGATGCAGGCGATGCTCCGCTGGGGCATCTATGCGGAGACCGGTGGCGCGTCGACCGTGACGCTGGATCAGTTGCTGGATCTGCAGACGCAGTTGAAGGATCCCGCCACGATCGCCGCAGCGTTCAACTACGAGACGTTGACGGACTTCCTGGCCGCGAACTTCGTGTTCGACGTGACGGCCACCACCGACGTCGATACCGAGAGCGGCGTGGCCGTCTTCCCGATGGTGCCGGCGATCGCGCTGACCGACACGACCGGCACGGCGGTGAACTTCATGACGTTCAACATGGTCGGCGCGAGCTACCAGGAGAAGGTGGCCGCGTACTTCCAGTTGCTGCAGGTGCAGTTCGGCCGGCAGAATCCCGATGACGGCGGCGACGCGCCGACCGCGCTCGCCGAGGCCGACACCTCCTCGATGGCCGAGGTGATATTCGGGCAGTACTTCAACATGCTCACGTCGCAGGGCGTGCAGGTAGCGATCGATCTGCTGGCACATTACCCGCTCGAGACCACCACGCCGATGAGCATCGAGGATGTCGCCGCCGAGCTGAACGATCCGACGGTGCTCAGCGACCCGATGCGCGTTGTCTCGCCGAACGCCGATCTGAAGGTGTTGAACTCCGGCGCGGAGCTGGATCTTCCGGAGGTGGTGCACCAGATCCGGTTGAACGAGACGCTGAGCAGCATCGCGGCGGACTTCGCGGCGATGGGAGCGTTGAACGCGAGCGGCGCCCCCTACACGGCGCAGGACATCCTGAACGCCAACCCGAACGCCGCCGGCATCTTCAACGTGGGCGTGAGCGTCAACTACAGCGGCATCACCTACACGACGCTCGCCGAGGACACGCTGAACCTGATCACCGCGCGGCTTCTGCTGCGCACCGGCTCGGTGTCGCTGATCAGCCGTCTCTCCGGGCTTGCCGACGCGACCCTGAGCCTGATGCTGCTGAACCCGTCGATCGTCGACGAGAACGCGCCGCTGGTCGGCATCTCCACCATCATCCTGCCGAACGACGACGTGTTCACCGCGCCGACGTACGCGGTGGTGCCGGGGGACACGCTGACGCTGGTGACGGCCTACTTCCTCAGCATCTCGCAGCACATCTTCGACCTCGCGGGCGCCACGAGCACGCTGGCGGCGGCCAACCCCGGGCTGAAGGTGACCGACCCGGCGGCGACGCAGCCGACGGGGACCGTGCTGAACATTCCGCCGCTCGACTATGCATTCCCCGGCGGCGCCACGATCAACTCGACGGCGCAGCTGCTGATCACCACCGCGGACGTGGTGGGGACGAATCTCCTCGCCGTGCCGGCGGCCACGGTGATGCTGGCGCCGCAGGGCGTTCTCGCCATGCCGTTGAAGTACGCAGTGGTGGGTGGGACCGGCGACGATGCCGACACCTTCGGCGGCATCGCGA
>CAZJYH010000200.1:0-8263 GCA_964549365.1 uncultured Alphaproteobacteria bacterium | reverse complement strand
TGCCGAGCAGGTCGGTCTCCAGATGCGTCAGCGACGAGCGGGTGTCCACCGTGTAGTCCGTGCTGACGTTCAGCAGCCCTCCCTCGGTGACGCGCCAGTTGAACGCCGCCGAGCGCGTGGCGAAGAAGTCGCGGATCACCGGGCTGGGATCCAGCACGTTGCGCAATTGCTCGGTGGTGCGCGTGCGCGTCAGCGCCGTCTTCATCGAGAACTGCGAGGGGAGGAAGTTGATCTTGAAGTCCTTCCAGAAGTTGAGCACCGGCACGCCCGCCAGGAACCCGAACGGCTGCAGGTCGTATTTGGCGGGGATGTCCACCGAGTAGTTCCCCTGGAAGTTCCAGTTCCACGAGAACTTCTGCGCGATGATCGGCGAGCGCTCGCGCTGCTGGTCGTAGCTGTAGCCGAACGTCAGCCGATTCAGAATGTCCTTCACCACCCATCCGTCGCCCGGGAAGCTCAGCTTGATGTTCGGCATCGCGAAACCGTCCTGCACCACCAGCGTCTCGGTGGCATTGCGCAGGCTGTCGGCAAGGATGCGCGCGGAGTCGGGCGTGATGTTCTGCCGCTCGCCGATCTGCCGCACCGCCGCCTCGACCTCGACGTCGGACTCGGCAACGTAGCGCGGCTTCTCGAGACGCTCGACGTGCTTGAACACCACCGGCAGCGACGATCCCTTGAACGAACCCGGCAGGAACTTCTCGAGACGGAAGTCCGAGTTGAAGGCCCAGTTGGTGCTCTCCACGCGATTACCGAACCGCTCCTCCAACTGATGGAAGTTCGGGTTCACCCGCTTGGCATTGTAGTTGATCGTCCCCAGATCCGCCAGCTTCGCGTTGGCGGCAACGGTGGCCGCCCAGTCGTTCGCGTCCTCCGCGCTCGTGGCGCGCAGCTCGTCGACCCACATCGTGGTGCAGAGCGAGCCCGGATAGGCGTTGTTGATGATGCCGAACGCGATGAACTGCACGCGGGTCAGCGAGGGGATGCCCTTCAGCACGAACTTGTTCCCCGGCTGCCCCGGGACGTTGTAACCGGCGGCGTCGAACGGCAGGCGCTTGATCGCGGCCAGGTCGCCGAAGTTCACCGTGTACTCGTTCCAGCCGCGCAGCAGCGGAACGCGGTACTCGTAGTAGTTGAGCGAATCCCACCCGAAGCGCATGAAGGCGATCACCTTCGGCTCCTGCCCCGGCGTGGGCTGGTCGTCCATGTCGCCGCCGCCGTGCAGGAAGAACTTCATCTCCTTGTAGTTGAACATGTCGAAGGCCCGCGGGCGCACGCGCACCGCGCCGCGCGACTCGCCGCGGTTCAGATCGCATGCCCGCACCACCAGCGACTGCTCGTTCTTCTCCACGTTGTTGATCTGATCCAGCTCCGGACGCACGCCCGGCGGCACCGTGTAGAAGTCCGGCGGGCCCGAGTTGTCCACCGAGCTGACGAACGCAACTTCGAGCTTCGGGTCGCGCACCGTGTCGCCGTAGGCCGCGTTCAGATTGCGCCAGTCGCTGCCGACCAGATTCATCTCGGCAACGCGCACGTGCACCGGCACCGGCCCCTTGAACCAGATGCGGGCGAACTGCACGTTCGCGAACGACGGGTTCCCCACGGTGCGATAGCCGGTGCGTATCGGGATCCGATACTGCCGCCAGCCGTTCTTGTTGTCGCCGCCGCCCACGATCTGCGTGTTCGAGATCGGGTTCGGGTCCAGCTTGATCTCGTAGCTGAAGTACGAATTGTCCAGATCGACGTCGAGGTTGCCGTTCAGATCCTCGCTGTCCGGATAGGGACCGCGCTCGGGACCGACGTTGTTCTCCAGGCCGTTGATCTGTGGATAGTCCGCCGGGTTCTCGCTCGTGCCGTCGGGTCGCCGGAAGTCGTCGCGCGACGGGTCCGGATCGTTCGGGTCCAGCGAGTCACGCTCCTGCGCGTCGTTCAGGCCGTCGAGCCCCACATCCTCGCCGTCGTTCAGAATGTCGTCGCGCTGCGGATTCTTCGCGGTGATGCCGTCCTCGGTGTTCAGCTTCTGATTCGGGATCACGTCCTCGGAGATCTGGCCGAGGTCCAGGTACAGCTTCGTGCGCGGATCGAGCGGGCCGTCCACCTTCATCGTGATCTCGATGTAGTCGATGTTCTCCTCGTCGAGATTCGTGGTGTAGAACGAGAGGCTGCGCATCATCCCCCCCCAGACGGAATCAGGGGAGATGCCGCCGCGCTCGTAGTCGAAGTTCCAGTTGTACATGCACCGGCGCGCCGGGTTGTAGACGAGATCGAGCACCGTCGTCTTCTGCGCGCCGGTCGCCACGTCGCGGTTCGGCCAGATCTCGCGCGTCTCGGTGGTGGCGAAGGGCGTGTTGTACCAGTAATATTCCGATCGCTTCGCCGTGCGCCCGGAGTCGTTGGAGCCGAGCGAGGGATCGTTCGGCGCGCTCGCCGGATGCCAGTAGGTGTAGCTGGTGCTGAGCTGGATCTGCCGCTTCGCGCCGGACTCGAAGTCATCGATGTAGGCGGCCCCCTTGCCGAGGTCGCTCGCCACCAGACTCTCCTTGATGTTCGGGTTCGGGATCGTCATCGCCCACTCCCCCTGAACGCTCAGCAACGACATCTCCTTGGTGTCGATCAGCGGCAGCGCGTCGATCGCCTTGGTGAGCCAGCCGGCCTTGTGCTCCAGGCTGCCGTCGAACCCGATCATCACGTTCGTGGTCGGCTCGTCGCCGGAATAGATCTGCACCTTCTCGGTCTGCGTCGTCTGTTGATACCGGGCGAACGTCATGCCGAGCTTCGACTTCCAGTAGCGCCTGTTCATCAGATCGTAGTCGGCGCGCAGGCCGAGCAACGTCTTCACCGCCGTGGTGAGGAAGTCGTTCTGCTCGTACTCCACCACGATATTGCCGGTGGAGTTGTTGGCGCGCGCGGAGATCAACGTCACCTCGCCGAAGACGGGGTCGACGCGATAATCCTCGTTCTCCTTCAGCGGCTGTCCGTTGGCGATCACGCGGATCGATGCCGGCTGAATGCCGAAGGGGCTGCCGAGCGAAATCTTGTTGCCGCCGGTTCCGGCGATCTCGCCGCTGATCGTGTAGCGGCTCGCGGTCTGGTCGCGCCGCGCCGCCTCCTTCGTCTGCGTGTAGATCGCGTCGATCACGTACGGCCCGGC
Source organism: uncultured Alphaproteobacteria bacterium (assembly GCA_964549365.1). Lineage (GTDB taxonomy): Bacteria > Bacteroidota > Ignavibacteria > OLB7 > OLB7 > JAFDZV01. The sequence goes on along the minus strand of CAZJYH010000200.1, from coordinate 5,115 downwards.
GTCGGCGCCGAGCACGTTCTCGATCCCCTTGCGGAACGGCTCGGCCGTCGGGAAGATGATCTCCCCCTTGGCCGGATCGAAGAAGTACGGCTGGCGGATGTCGAACTCGCCGTCGGACTTCGCCTCGTTCGAGCTGTTGAAGCGGTCAACGCCAAGTATGGTCACCAGCCGCGGGTTCCCCTGGATCTTCAGCACCTCGCTCGTGTCGGAGGGGGGAATGCCGTAGCTGATCTTGATCGAGGAGTTCTGCAGGTCCACGTTGCGGATGCCGAGCAACTGGTAGATGTTCTTCATCTGCCGGTTCCAGAGCGTCGTGAACGTCGGCTGCAGGTTGTTCACGTAGATGAGCTTCAGCACCACGCGCCCCGTATCGCCGCGGACGTTCGTCAATTCGCCGTAGGCGCGGTTGCCGGAGGTCTTGTAGGCCACCGCGTACGCCTTGTCCTGCTGCAGCGAGCGGATCGTGACCGTTCCGAGCAGCCGGTCGAAGTCGTAGCCGACGCCCGCCTCCATCTTCTTGAACGCTCCCAACTGGGTCACGCCGCTGCGGATGGTGTCGGGGTTGCGCTCCGCCGGAGTGTAGCGCTCGTTCGCCCCCACCGCTCGCGGGTCGGCATAGGCCACCGCCTGAATCTGCCCGGGGATCGACGCGTCCTTCACCTGCTCGTACACCTCGAGGTCGGTCACCGTGTACTGGTCCATCTCGCGCGTGGCCGAGGGGGTCGGGCTCGCGTAATACTCATCCCAGAAGCGCTTGTAGACGGTGTCGAGCCAGAAGTGGTTCTGCGCGTAGTCATAGGGCTTCAGCGTGACGGTGGTCTTCACCGATCCCCCCTGCACCGTCACGAACTTCCGCTCACCGCGCTTCTGCGCCGCGATCGCCGTCAGATTGAGCGCACCGAACTTGAACGACGACTTGACGCCGAACAGCGCCTGGCTTCCGCCGATCAACGTGCTCGGCGTGGTCAGCTGCACGGTGCCGGCCTCGACGGACTGGATGATGTCGTCGTCGGAGCCGGGGCCGCCGCCGAAGGCGATCTTCAGATTGTTGTCGAAGTCGAACGAGCGACCGTTGTCGAAGTCCGCGTTGAGCTTCAGCTTGTCGCCCACCTTCGCCGAGGCGGACACCTGGATGTTCTGCTGGAAGAACGGTGCGGACTGCGTGGAGCTGAGCGCGTTGATCGAAGTGAGGTTGTTGTTGTCGATCTGCCATCCGGCCGAGAGCACGACGCTCGCGCTGACGCTGACGCTGACGGTCGGCGCCCCGAAGATGGAGAAGATCGGGTTCTGCGGGATCGGGATCTCGAACGTGGTGCTGTTGCCGATGATCTTCTCGATCATGTCGCGATTATCGACCGACGGCGCATCGCCCAGCTTGTAGTCCGTCGCGCGCTTCTCCCACATCGCCCGTTCCTGCTCGCGCTGGCGCGCGGCGATGAAGTCCTCCAGCGACATCGTCTGCGGCCGGCCGTACGGCACGCCGAACACGCTCTCGTACAACCGCACGTTGCCGGAGGCGGTGTCGAACTCCACCTGGTGCCGATACCCGGTAAACGGAAACGGCTCGCCGAAGGGAGAGAGGGGAAGTCGGGATACGGTGGGAGTACGTTCGCCGGTCGAGTCGATCTGGCCGAGTACGGCGGTCGCTCCCGTCGTGCAGCCGATCAGGACGGCAAACAGGACGGGCCATGCGGCAGCGCGGCCCCTATATCTGAATCGAACGCTCAAGATACTCACTCGGGTCAGGAAGATGGAACGAATCAAACGACGTTCGTGATGATCGCCCGCAACGCGTTGACACCGGAAACCCTCACGGTCCGGTTCGCGCGTGCGCAATAATAACCGTTGCGGAACGGAAGGCAATGGCCGGACTTACGTCCGACCGCCCGTTCCGGGAATGTCGTATGCGGTTTTGTTGGGCAATCGTGTAGAGCTTGAGCGATAAAAACCCCATGATCTGTGGACGACAACCGGGCATCTGATCGAGGCCCCGGCGCGCGGAATCCCGGCGGGCGGATACATCCGCGGGCAGGAACATCCGCGGGCGGGAGCATCCGGCCGCGTCGCACAACGGTTTCAACCATACGGCGAGACGGCCCTCCCGCGCAAGACCAACATCCGTGCCCCCGCCGTTTCCCGAGCCGGCGCACGGCACCCCATTCGGAATTCCTGTGCCTACCTCTCCAGCATGTTCCGGCCGCGTCGGGATGAGGCGCCGGGGGCCTTCGCCTTGCCGTCCTTCGCGTTGCCGTAGTAGCCGTAGTACTTGTAATATCGGTAGTACTTGTACGACGAGCCGTAGCTCTGCGATACGTCGAAGTCGTTGAGCACGACGCCGAGCGGGGAGACGAACACGCGCTCGAGTGCGTCGCGGGTCTTCTGCAGGAACTCCACCTTCGTCTTGTGCGCGCGCACCACCACCACGGTGATGTCGGCGAGCGTTGCAAGAAGCACCGCATCGGTGACCGCGGCGGTTGGAGGAGAATCGAGCACGATCGTGTCGTAGCGCCCGCGAAGCTCGTCCAGCAGATCGCGCATCGGCCGCGAGCCGAGCAGCTCCGACGGGTTCGGCGGGATCGAGCCGCTGGTGAGCAGGTCCAGGTTCGGGATCTTGGTGGTATAGATCGCCTCGTCCAGCGAAATGTTCCCCACCAGGCAGTTGACCAGCCCCGGATCCTTCGGCACGCCGAAGACGGAGTGCAGGATCGGGCGGCGCAGATCGCAATCGATCAGGAGCGTCTTCGACCCGCTCTGCGCGAACACGATGGCGTTGTTCACCGACGTGGTGGACTTCCCCTCCTGCGGCGTCGAGCTGGTGAACAGCAGCATGCGCGACTGGTCCTCCAGCGACGCGAACTGAATGCCGGTACGGAGCGAACGGTACGCCTCGGCGATCGGCGACTTCGGGTCCACCTGCGTGATCAGGTGCGGCGAGACCTTCCCGCTCGGCGTGATGTCCTCCCGGATCACGTCCTCGTAGAGATCCTCGCGAATCGTCGGGATCGCGGTGAGCATCGTGAAACCGTGCTTCGCCAGCTCCTCCGGCGTGTGGATCGTGGTGTCGATGAACGCCAGCAGCAACACGATGCCGATGCCGATGCCGAAGCCCGCCAGGATGCCGGTGATGACGTCGGCGCCGCGGTCCGGGCTCACCGGCACGGGATCGGCCTGCGCCTGTTCGAGCACTCGCACGTTCGAGAACACGGAGGCCTCGGTGATCATCTGCCGGTTATACTCTTCGTTGATCTGCGTGTACACCTTCTCGGTGGCCGCCTTGTCCCGTTCGAGGCGTTCGAGATCGAGCTCCTGCGACGGCACCTGCGTCATCTTCGCGCCGATTTCGCGCTGCTTCGAGGAGACCGCGGCCATGCGCGCGCGCAGCGTCTGCAGCGTGATCTCGTCGTCGAAGATCTGCTTGCGCAGCGCGTTCAATCCGTTGATCGACGGGCTGCCGTTGTTGTCGCCGCCGGCGGCCGCGCCGAGGTAGGAGTTCTTCCGCTTGTCGATCTCGGTGCGCAGGCGGTTGCGGAGGCTCGCGATCTGGTCGTCGAGCTCCTTCAGCTTCGCGTTGTAGTACTGGTCGGAGGCCCGCACCTGATTCTTCGATTCCACCAGGTTGCGCTCCACCTCCAACTGCGCGATCTGCTGCTGCATCCCCTCGGCGTACTGCGGCAGCGCCAGCGAAAGACTGCCGGCCAGGTTGGAGTCGCGCTCGCGCAACTGGCGCCGCGCCCCCTCGATCTTCTTCGTCAGCGCGGAAATCTCGATCTGCGTGGCGGTGGCCTCCTCGCTCATCTTGGAGTTCATCGAGAGCATGTCGCGCGTCTGATCGCCGAAGCCGACGATGCCGCGCCCCTCGCGGTAGTTCTTCAGCAGCATCTCCTGCTTTGCGAGCGAGTCGCGGATCTGGTGCAGCTTCTCGGCAAGGAACTCGCGCACCCGGCGCGCGTTGGAACGGTTCTGCTGCTGGTTGTCGAGCTCGTAGATCCGCGCGTACACGTTGGTGATCAACGCCGCCTCGCGAGGGTCGCCCGCCTGCGTGATGATCTGGATGATGTCCGCGTCCTTCGAGGGCTTCATCGAGGTGAGCCCACGAATGCTGGAGGCGACGCCGGCCACGAGCTGCTCCTTGCGCGTCTCGGGAGACATCTTCTTCAAACGCGCGCCGAGCCGAACCTCCACCGCGCGCAACACCGGGATCACCGAGTCGCGGCGGACGGTGTCGAGAAAGCGGCGGTCGACGATCCGCTCTGCCGTCGCCTCGAGGATCGGCTGCGAGCTGAGGATCTGCAGCTCCTTGCGGAGGATGCGCTCCGGCGGCTGCCACAACACGCGCTCGCTTCCGGAGAACAACGGCGAGATGTTGGCGTCGCGCTCGTTGATCAACACCTGCAGCGCCGAGCGGTAGACGTATGGCTGCGAGTAGCTGTAGTAGGCGGCGATCAGGCCGGCGATCGCCATGCAGGAGAGGATGATCCACTTGCCGCGCCAGAGCAGACCCACGTAGTCCGCGAAGTTGAAGCGCCGCTTCTCCTGATTGTCGAGCATGTTCATCGGGATCTGGCTCAGATCCGCACCGAACGGTTGGCGACGGATCATGCCGTACGGCTGCGACCGTCGCGCCAACGCGCGCTGTTCGTATCCGTTCGGCTGCCCGCCTGGACCGTTTGTCGGGAAGCCGTCATTGTCCATGCCGTAGTCAGAACCGCTGTTCGGGGTCTTCATTACTCGTAGTATCCAATCCTGGGCCCTCATCGGGGCCGATTTTACCGGCAACAATATATCCCCGTTCCCCCGCAACGGCCAAGCCCCACGGCGCACGGCGTCAATTGCGGAACGCTGAAGGATGACGCGGGATCGGTGCGGTGTGACGGTAGCGGGATGCTGGTGACTGGACGCTCGCGGGGTGGCGAGTTGCGAGTGTGGCTGGACGCTGGTGGCGCGCGGGTCGCGAGTGGCGGGTGTCTCTTCGTGTCTTTTGCGTCTTCGCGGTTCAATCGTTCGGGACGACGCTGGATGAACGTGGCATCTGGAACCCGGGGCGTGCGCGCCCTCACCGTTGTCCCGTCCTGGAATAGGTTGACAGGTTAGCGCAGGAGGATCGAGGATGAACCA
>CAZJYH010000199.1:0-8270 GCA_964549365.1 uncultured Alphaproteobacteria bacterium | reverse complement strand
CACCAACGAGGTACCGCTCGATCAACTGGTGATCAACGAGGAATTCCAGATCACCGAGCACCGGCTCGGGCGACTGCGCAGCACCATCGAACGTCGCCAACACGATCTGCACCTGGTGCTGGAGAACGTGCACGATCCGCACAACGTGTCCGCCGTGTTGCGCACATGCGATGCCGTCGGCGTCGGCACGGTGCATCTGGTCTACACCTACGAGCAGTTCCCGAAGATCGGCAAAACCAGCTCGGCCAGCGCCTGGAAGTGGATGGAGTTGCGGCCGCACGATTCCATCGAAGCATGCTACGACCACCTGCGCGGGCTCGGATGCCGCATCTATGCAACCGACTTGAGCGATCGGGCCGAAAGCCTCTACACGCTGGATCTGACCGTGCCGGTTGCGCTGGTGTTCGGCAACGAGAAGCGCGGGGTCTCCCCCGAGGCCTCGGCCGGTGCCGACGGGAACCTGCTGATCCCGATGGTCGGTCTGGTGCAGAGCTTGAACATCTCAGTGGCGTGCGCCGTCACGCTCTACGAGGCGATGCGGCAACGTTCCGCCGCCGGACGCTACGATACGCCGTCGCTCCCGGAGGCCGAAGTCACCGCCAAGTTGCACGAGTGGGCCGCGAGGAAGTAGACGCAGGTCTTTAGCCCGCCTTCATTGCGCCTCCTGAAGGAACGAAGAGCGAGGAAAGAGAACAACCCTGCGCTTCGAACTGCCGATCGGACCCGAGCCACGGCAATCAACGGGCAAACGCACCGCGCACGAACGAACGGAACGATCCACTTGTACGAGAACCGCACTCAGAAGCTGATCCTCCGGGCGCTCTTCGTGCGCGGCATGGTTCGGCACGGCGTCGCGGCGGCGGCGATCGTCGCGGGGTCGTTGTTGATGGGGACGCTCGGGTATCACCTGCTCGAATCGCAGGCCTGGCTTGATGCGCTTGTGAACGCGGCGATGCTGCTCGGCGGGATGGGGCCGATCGGCGAGTTGCACACGAACGCCGGCAAACTGTTCGCATCGTTTTATGCCCTATACTGCGGCATCGTCTTTCTCGCGGTGTCGGGCGTGCTGCTGGCGCCCGTCTTCCATCGCTTCATGCATCGCTTCCATCTGGGCGATGATGATGCCGGCAACTGAACGTCGCGCACGTTGTGGGCGTTCCCCCGGGTGCGGTCGGCATCGCCGGAAGCATGAGAAACGGTCGCCAACATCGGGATCAACGTGAACAGGCTGAGCACTCGAGATATCGCCATCGCGGTCGTCCTTATCGGTGCCATCATCGTCGGCTTCTTCCTGCTCGACGCCGGAAGTACCGACGAGCGTGAGCTTGCCGTCGAGGCCGAGCGTCTTCATACCGAGCGCGCAAGCCACGGCGACGATACGCTTTACGCCACCCTCGCCTTCGATCCTCGCTCGGTGCCGATCCGCATGTTCTGGCGCGACGAAAAGAACAGGCTCTTCGGTAATCTGCTCTGCCTGAAGTCGTCGCTGGAGGGGCGCGGCGAACGCCTGCGGCTCGCGATGAACGGCGGCATGTATCACAAGGATCGGAGGCCGGTTGGGCTCTTCATCGAGGACGGGCGTGTCGTGCAACCGCTGGACACCTCCAGCGGCCTGGGCAACTTCTACCTGAAGCCGAACGGCGTGTTCGCCGTGCGCAAGGACGGCACCGCGTTGATCACGCCCACCGAATGCTTCGTCGACTCCGGCGACATCGCCTATGCAACCCAGTCCGGGCCGATGCTCCTTGTCGACGGCGTGCGCCATCCGGTGTTCGAGGAGGCCTCGCTTCACCTGAACATCCGCAACGGCGTGGGCGTGCGCCCGGACGGCACCGTCGTCTTCGCCATCTCGCGCGACAAGGTGAACCTCTATTCCTTCGCGGAGTACTTCCGCCGTATGGGCTGCAACAATGCGCTCTATCTGGACGGGTTCGTGTCACGCTGCTACTGCCCGGAGCTGCGCTGTGAGCAGCTCGACGGCGACTTCGGCGTGATGATCGGGGTGCTCGACACCGCGCGGGGATCGTGAGGTGACGGTTCAACGTTGAAAGTGCCGAGTTCAACGTGGCAAGTGGAAAGTTCAAGGTTCAAAGTGACGCCGCTGCCCGCCGCTCGCTGCCCGCTCCACGCTGCCCGCTCCACGCTGCCCGCTCCACGCTGCCCGCTCCACGCTGCCCGCTCAACGCTGCCCGCTCCACGCTGCCCGCTCCACGCTGCCCGCTCAACGCACCACGCTCAACGCATCCCCATCTTCCGTATCTTCGCCGGATTCGTGTCCATATGGGGGCTGTTCATGACCGTATTGTACTTCGGGTTGGCGCGTGATTGCGTTGGGGTTTCCTCGGAGACGTTCGATATTCCGGACGGACTGAATGTGGCGGGGCTTTGGGGGCTGTTGATCGAACGACACCCGAAGCTCGGCACGGTGCGTGGCATGTCGCGTGTTGCCGTCGACATGCGGTATGCGTCGGACTCCGACCCGGTGCCGAACGGCTCCGAGGTTGCAATCATTCCACCGGTAGCGGGAGGCTAGGATGATCGAATGTCGGGTGATTGCCGCACCACTCGATCCCGGGGCGATGATCGCGGCCGCGAGCGACCACGGCTCCGGTGCGACCGCCACGTTCATCGGGACGGCGCGCAACAGCAGCTCCGCCAAGGCGGGGGCGGAGGTGGTGCGGTTGGAGTATGAGGCCTACGTGCCGATGGCCGAGCAGGAGCTGCGCGGCATCGCGCACGAGACGCTTGAGCGCTTCGACGTGCTCGGCGTGCTCGTGCATCACCGCGTCGGTTCGTTGGCGCTTGGTGAGGCCGCCGTCGTTGTTGTCGTCACCGCGGCGCATCGAGCCGCGTCGTTCGACGGCTGCCGATACGTGATCGAGGAGTTGAAGAAACGGGTTCCGATATGGAAGAAAGAAGTATTGCATGATGGTTCCGAGTGGGTCAATGCGCGGCCGTAACGGGTCGATTTCGGCGGTGATCGTTGCATGTGTTCGTCGGGGAACGGGCTTCGTCGCGTCCTGTGCGGCGGCGGCCTCCTTCGTGGCGATCGCGTCGTCGTGCGTGCCGCCGCGTGGTACCGCAGGGGGCGGCGGCGGTCGCGACTCGGTCGCCGTGCCGGTTACGCGGGTGTTGAACATGCGTGTGCACGGCGCCGACGACGTCGCCGGCCCGCCCATCCTGCGCCTGCCGCTCGACGGCCAGCCGAGCAGCGGCATCGGCAACGACGCGCTCACCGCGGAGTTCGAGATGCAAAGCGTCGGGCTGCCCGCCGTGACGTTGATGCTGGTGCATTGCGACCACAACTGGGTGCCGACCGAGAACATCTTCGTGCAGGATGAGTCGCGGCTGCAGGGGAATGAGTTCGAGGTGGAGCGCGCGCCGGTGGGCGCCACCCACTACGACTACATCCTGCGCATCACGTTCCCACGGCAGAACATTCGCCCGGAAGTCCTCTTCTCCGGCAACTATCTGGCGCGCATCGTGGATTACTACGACCGCCGGCGCGTGCTCGCCGAGGCGCGCTTCTTCGCGGTGGAGCCGAGGACACAGTTCGACGTCACCACGATCTCCGATTTCTATGAGAGTGCCGCCACAAAGGTGTTGCAGCACGGCCTGAAGGTGCGCGTCGAGGCGACGCCGAAGTCGGGTGCGTTCGGTGGCGTGATCAACTCGATCCAACTGTATCCTGCCGGCGAGTGGTACAATCCGATCGTGGCCGACGATGATCACGAGTCCGTCTGGGGGGAGAAGGGGAAGCCGTGGACGCGGTGGTCCGCCGGGTTCGTCGGCAAGGCTACCGCCGAGTTCGCGAACATTCCCGCCGGCAACGAGCATCGTCTGCTGGACCTGACCGACATCGTGCAGTACCCGACGGTTCCCGCGTATCTCTCGACGCCGTTGAGTGATATCGCGCGCCAGAGCATCGGCCCATACGACAATGACGGCGAGACGCCGGACCGACTGGTTCCCACCTCCGATGCGGACTACGTGAACTTCCAGTTCCGTCTGGATCTGCAAGGGCGGCAGGCGGAGGAGGATATCTTCGTGGTCGGCACGTTCAGCAACTGGCGGATTCTCCCGGAGTGGCAGCTGCACTACGACAAGACCACCGGGTTCTACACCGCGCGCGGGCTGCTGCGCCGCGCCTTTCACGAGTACGAGTATCGCACGGGGCGTTGGGATGCCGACAGCGCCGTGCTGCGCGATGCGGACCCGACCCTGCTCGAAGGAAACTGGGCGATGACGACGCGGCCGTTCTACGTGATGACCTACTTCCGCGAGACCAGCGGCGGCGGCTACGACAAGCTGATCGGCGTCGGGCTCGGTGTTGGTGGGAACAGGCGATGAGCGTGAAGCGTTATGCGTGATGCGTTGAGCGTGGGTAACATGGTCTGTCATCCTGAAGCGTAGCGAGGGATCTTGGCTGTCTTGAGCGTGATCGGGATGGCGCCGGACGGTCGACGGTCGTGAAGAGTAGCGGGTAACGAGTCGCGAGTGGCGAGTGTCGGACATGCTGAGCGGGAGGCACTGAGCGTTTCACCGTGTAGTGCGCACTCTGAACTTGTCACGTTGAACTTTGCACGTGGAACTTGGCACCGGGCGAACAGCGGCGCACCACGCGTTCCACTTTGAACCCGGCACTTGGAACTTTGAACTTGAAACTTGGCTTGTCAATTGGAACTTGATTCAATGAGCGACAACAATCGGGGGGTGCGAATCGGTGTGATAGGCGTTGGGCATCTCGGTGCGATCCACACGAAGCTGTGGCGCGGCATTGAGGGGGCCGAGCTTGTCGGCATTGTGGATGCCGACGCCGAACGCGCCGCCGCGATCGCCGTCGAGCATGGCACGCAGGCGTTCGGCTCGATCGGCGCGCTGCTCAACGCGGTGGACGCCGTGAGCGTGGTGACCCCGACGTCGACGCATGCCGAGGTGGCGCGTGAGGCGCTGGAGGCGGGAAAGCATCTCTTCATCGAGAAGCCGATCACCGCCACGTACGCCGAGGCGCAGGCGATCATCGAGCTGGCCGAGCGTCGTGGCCTGGTGTTGCAGGTGGGGCACATCGAGCGCTTCAATCCGGCCGTGGAGGCGCTTGCGGGATACCACATCGCGCCGATGTTCATCGAGTCGCACAGGCTTGCGCAGTTTCGCCCGCGTGCCACCGATGTGGCGGTGGTGCTGGACCTGATGATCCACGACATCGACCTGATCCTGGCGCTCACCGGGAGCAACGTGACCGAGGTGCGCGCCAGCGGTGTCTCGGTGGTCAGCGACACGATCGACATCGCCAACGCCCGCATCGAGTTCGCGAACGGTTGCGTGGCGAACGTGACGGCCAGCCGGATCTCGCAGCGCCCGATGCGGAAGATGCGCCTGTTCCAGCAGGACGCGTACATCTCGATCGACTTCGCGACGCCGTCGGCCGAAATGTTCCGCATCAGCGACGAGGGGGAGCCGGCCGGGGGCTCGACGATGCTGCTCGGCGCGATCGAGCAGGGGACGAAGCGCCGGGCGATCACGTTCGAGAAGCTGGCCACGCCCGAAACCAACGCCCTGGCCGAGGAGCTCTCCGGGTTCATCGCGGCGATCCGCACCGGCACCGAACCCCGCGTCACCGGTCGCTCGGGGGCGGAGGCGCTCCGCGTTGCCGAGGAGATCATGCGGCTGATCGAAGGCGCGAAGTGAATGCAGAATTATGAATGCTGATGTGGAACCGTGCTGAAGGTCGGCAATGCTCTGCCCGCCGGCACTGCGGTTTCGTATTCGTCATTTGTCATTGAAAATTTCCTGAACACGTGACCTTGCAGCGTATCATCGAGCTTCCGCTTCCGATCATTCATGCCGTCGGCGACATCGCGGACACGGCCGGCGCGCGCATTTATCTGGTCGGTGGATACGTGCGCGACATGCTGATGGGGCGCACGGGGAACGATATCGACTTCACGGTGGAGGGGAGCGGCGTGGAGTTCGCGAAGATCGTGGCGCGCGAGTTCCGGACCCATCCCGTGATCTTCGAGCGCTTCGGAACGGCGATGGTGCCGGTGGGAGAGTACAAGCTGGAGTTCGTCGGCACACGGAAGGAGGAGTACGAGGAGCACTCGCGCAAGCCGATCGTGACCGAGGGGACGCTGGAGGACGACCTGCGCCGCCGCGACTTCACGGTCAACGCGATGGCCGTGCGCCTGGGGGCCGAGGGGCGGGGCGAGCTGATCGATCTGTTCGACGGCCACGGCGACATCGAGCGCCGCCTGCTTCGCACGCCGCTGGACCCGCACGCCACCTTCTCGGAGGACCCGCTCAGGATGATGCGGGCGGCGCGCTTCGCGTCGCAGCTGGCGTTCGATCTGGATCTGGCGTCGTTCAAGGCGATCCGGGATCTGCGCGATCGTATCCGGATCATCTCGCAGGAACGTGTGAGCGAGGAGTTCATCAAGACGCTGGCCACGCCGAAGCCGAGCGTCGGGTTGGCCCTGATGTTCGAGAGCGGGCTGATGGAGCTGATCTTCCCGGAGGTGTGGCGCCTGCACGGCGTGGACCTGGTGAAGACCGGCGGTGTGGCATACGCCCACAAGGATGTCTTCCGGCACACACTCCGCGTGGTGGACAACATCGCGCAGCGGACCGAGAACGTGTGGCTGCGCTTCGCGGCGTTGATGCACGACATCGCGAAGCCCCGCACGAAGCGATTCCGCGAGGGGGCGGGCTGGAGCTTTCACGGCCACGAGGAGATGGGGGCGCGCTGGCAGGAGCGGATCTTCCGTCGGATGAAGCTTCCGATGAAGGAAGCGGAGTACGTGGCCAAGCTGGTGCGGCTGCATCACCGGCCGATGGTGCTGGTGGAGGAGGGCGTGACCGACTCCGCGATCCGTCGGTTGATCGTCGACGCCGGTGACGATCTGGACGATCTGTTCACGCTCTGCCGCGCCGACATCACCAGCCGCGACGCGAACCGGGTGCAGCGCTACCTGGAAAATTACGACCGCGTGATCGAACGCATCCAGGAGGTGCGGGCCAAGGACGAACTGCGCGCGTTTCAATCGCCGGTGCGCGGCGAGGAGATCATGGAGATCTGCGGCATCCCGCCGTCGAAGATGGTCGGCATCCTCAAGGGGGAGATCGAGGAGGCGATCCTCGACGGCAGGATCCCAAACGAGTACGACGCCGCGCGCGCCTACCTGCTGGAGATCAAGGATGAGGTGATGGCGAGGGGAGTAGGCACGGGCAGGCCGTGATGCGCTTGCGGGGGCCGGGTGCCAAGTTCATCGTTTCAAGTTCAGAGTGCCACGTGCAAAGTGCCAAGTTTGACGTTCAAAGTGAAGGGCGGATCATGGTGGGTAAGCGGCATCACGTACCAGACACTGCGTACCAGGTTCCAGGTGTAATGTGGTCCGTGAAAAGCGCGGCCCCGCCTTGTCACCCGCGGCTCGCAACCAGCCAATCGCTACCGCATCCCGCTTTGTGATAACAGCGTGACGCGATATCTTAACGCCATTCTGCCGGAACGTTCGGTGCGCGCTGAGTGCGGCCGTTGATCTCCGGCAAACATCTATCGGAACCCGTGATGAACATTGTGTTATTCGGCGCGCCCGGCGTGGGCAAGGGGACGCAGGCGGCGATTCTCGCCGAGCGGCTCGGCATACCGCACATCTCCACCGGCGCGATCTTCCGCGCGGCGATCGCCGCCGGCAAGCCGTTGGGCATCCAGGCGAAGCGCTACATGGATGACGGCCTGCTCGTTCCGGATGAGCTGACCACCGCCATCGCGTTGGAGGCGCTCGCGGAGCCGGAATGCGTGCATGGGTTCATTCTCGACGGCTATCCGCGCAATCGATCACAGGCGCAGGCGCTCACCGAATCGCTTGCCTCGGCCGGGCGCGCCGTGGAGTACGTCGTCTATCTCACCGCGCCGATCGACGAGCTCGTGGAACGGATGCTCAAGCGAGGTCGACCCGACGATACCGAAGAGGTGATCCGCACGCGCTTCGAGGTGTACGAACAGGAGACCGCGCCGGTGCTGGATTTCTTCCGCGAGCGGGGAGAGGTGGTCGAGTTGAACGGCGTCGGCGAGATCGAGGATGTGCAGGCGCGTATCCTCTCCGTGCTGAAGCCGCAGACCAGCGATGAGAGCGTGATGCGCGAAGAGTGATCGAAGAGGTGACTGGGTATGAGTGATGGGGGACGCTCCGCGAATCGGCACGCCGAACGTGGGCTTTCGACGGCAGCCGACTGCATGCGGCGAGTGGTGAGAAAGGCCCGCGACTCGATCG
>CAZJYH010000198.1:0-8272 GCA_964549365.1 uncultured Alphaproteobacteria bacterium | reverse complement strand
CAAACGTGGTGAAGATCGGCGGCCAGAGCTTCATCGACCGCGGCCGCTCGGCGGTGTTTCCGCTGATCGACGAGATCGTGCAGAACCTGCCGCATCACAAGATGATCATCGGCACCGGCGCCGGCACCCGCGCGCGCCATGCCTACAGCGTCGGCATCGACCTCGGCATGCCAACCGGCGTACTGAGCGTGCTTGGCACGTTCGTCAGCATGCAGAATGCGCGCATGCTCCACTACCTGCTGGCGAAGCACGGCATCCCGTTCATCGAACCGGTGCAGTTCCCGCAGCTGCCGCTGTATCTCGAGGAGCGGCGCGCCTGCATCTTCTTCGGCATGCCCCCCTACACGTTCTGGCAGAAGAACCCGGAGATCGGCCGCATCCCGCCGCATCGCACGGACACCGGCTGCTATCTCATCAGTGAGGTGTTCGGCACGCGGTCGATGATCTTCGTGAAGGACGAGGATGGATTGTACACGGCCGATCCGAAGAAGGATCGGAACGCGAAGTTCATCCCGCGCATCACCGTCGACGAGCTGAAGGCGATGGATCTGGAGGACGTGGTGGTGGAGCGCGCCGTGCTCGACCTGATGCAGAACGCCGAGAGCCGCCGATCGATTCAGGTGATCAACGGCCTGGTGCCGGGGAATCTCACCCGCGCCCTCAACGGCGAGGAGATCGGCACGATCATCACGGCGGACTAAATGCATGGCAAGTTCCAAGTGACAAGTTCCAAGTGACAAGTTCCAAATGCATGGATGCAGAATGAGCTTGGAACTTTGAACTTGGAACGTGGCACTTTGAACGTTGAACTTCTCACACTGAACACATACAGAATCATGGCAGATACAGGCAACGACAACCGCCACCATGTGCAGTCGGCGCTGATGCGGGAGAGCCTTGTCGACAGGCAGGTGATGGCGTCCACCGAATCGGCGGTGGTGCGGATGCTTCCGAACGTCCACGTCGTGAAGATCGGCGGCCGTTCGATCATCGACGCGGGGCGCGAGGCGACCTACCCGGTCGTGGAAGTGTTGGGACGGCTGCTCGAGACCGAGCGGCTGATCCTCGGCGTCGGCGGCGGCGTGCGCAGCCGCCACGTCTTCTCGATCGGCATCGATCTCGGCCTTCCCACCGGCGTGCTGGCGCAGATCTCGGTGGCCGACGCGCTCGGCAACGCGCACATCCTCGGCACGCTGCTCTCGCCCTACGGCGTGGTGGCGATCCCTCCGGAGATCTTCGGGCATCTGCTGCCGCTGTTCATCCACTCGGCCCCGGGCGTGATCTTCAACGGTGTCCCCCCGTACTCGATCTGGGAACACCCGCCGGGCATCGGCCGCATCCCGCCGCATCGCACCGACGCCGGATGCTTCATCCTCGGCGAGTGCTTCGGCTGCAAGTCCGTGACGCTCGTCAAGGATGTCGACGGACTGTACACCGAGGATCCGAAGGAGAACCCGAACGCGACGTTCATCGATGAGATCAGCGCATCGGATCTGAAGAAGCGCGCGCTGAAATCGCTGCCGTTCGACGAGGTGCTCCCCGATCTCCTGCTCAACGCCCGGCTCGTGCGCCGGTTCCAGATCGTCAACGGCCGCCACCCCGAGCGGGTTGCCGCGGCCATCCGGGGAGAACATGTCGGCACCATCATCCACGCCGACTGATCAGGACGTCGCCGTCGTTGCCGAAGGGCTCGTGAAGACCTTCGGCGGCGGCGTGCGCGCGCTCGACGGCGTGAGCCTGAAGATGCCCAGGGGACGGCTCGCCGCGCTGGTGGGCGCCAACGGCTCCGGCAAGAGCACGTTGCTCAGGACGCTCTTCGGCGCCGTGCGGCCGGATGCCGGTTCGCTCCGCGTGCTCGGGCACGACCCGACCACCGACGCGGCACGGCTGCGCCCTCTGATGGGATATGCATCGCAGGATGCGGCGCTCGATCCGGAGATGACCGGCCGTGAGATGCTCCGCCTGTTCGACGCACTCCGCGGCCTCCCGCGCCGCGATCGCTCGGCACGCATGGAGGCGATCGCGGCGGAGCACGGCCTGGAGTCGTTCCGCGATCGCCTGATCGGCACCTACTCCGGCGGCCAGCGCCGACGCCTTCATCTGGCGCTGGAGACCATGCACGCACCACGCCTCCTGCTTCTCGATGAACCGACCGCCGGGCTTGACCCCTCGGCACGCCGCGCGTTGTGGAGCCGCCTGGGCGCCCTGCGCGATGCCGGCGTGACGGTGCTGGCCGCAACGCACGACCTGGAGGACGTGGCGGCGCATTGCGACCACGCATTCCTGATGGCGCACGGGAGCTTGCTGGCCTCCGGCGCACCGGCACGACTGGTGGCGGAGCATTGCCGCGCCGTCACGCTGATCACGCTGGCAGCCCCCACCGCCGGAGAGGGGGGACGGATTCGTGAGGCGCTGCGCGCGCTGGACGGCAACCCTGAGATATCCATCGACGAGTTCACCGTCACGATCGCACGCGATGAACATCCGGCGATCGGCGAGCCGGCGCTGGATGCGCTTGCACTGGCCGGGATCGCATACCGGCGGTACGAGCGCCGCGATCCCGATCTGGCCGGCGTCTACTTCCGGCTCTCCGGAACCCCGATCGTGCCGGCGGCGCCCTTGAACGCGCAGGAGGGGCGTGGCAAAGGCACGCGCGGCGGCGGTGGGCGCGGCGGTGCCGGACGCGGCAGCAACGGCGGCGGGAACGGACGAGGAGGCACGACATGACGATCACGACCGGCATCGACATCATGCGCGAGACCGCGCGACGGACATGGACGAAGACGCTCCGGCGCCCGGTGCCGCTCACGTTCTCGTTCGTGCAGCCGCTCTTCTGGATGTTGATCTTCGGATTCCTCTTCCATCGCTTCACGCTGGGCCCGGCGTATGCGGGGTTCACATATCTGGACTTCGTGCTCCCCGGCATCTGCGCGATGACCGCCCTGTTCGGCGCATCGCAATCAGGCATCGCGATCGTGCGCGACATGCAGAACGGGTTCCTGCAGCGCATGGTCCGCTCGTCGGCCGGGCCGGGCTGGCTTCTTGCCGGCATGGTGGGCGCGGACGTCACACGGCTGCTGGCGCAGGCGCTGGTGGTGGGGCTGCTCGGCATTGCGCTCGGGGCGCGCCCGACGCCGAGCGCTGCCGGAGTTGCGGTTGCGGCCGCCGGGCTTGCCGCGTTCGCGGCCGCGTATGCCGGACTCTCCTGCTGGATCGCGCTGAAGAGCGGTGCGCAGGAGAGCATGGCCGCATTCGTGCACGTGGTGAACATGCCCCTGCTGTTCACCAGCACGGCGCTTGTGCCGTCGCGGCAGATGCCGGAGTGGCTGGAGGTCGCCGCGCGATGGAATCCGCTCTCGCTGGTGACCGACGCAATGCGGGAGGCGCTGCTGTTCGGCCGCGTTCCGCACGTCGAGTATCTGCTGCCGCTGCCGGCGCTTGCGCTGATCGCGTGCGCGCTCGCAACCCGCGCGATGGCACGCGCGGCCGAGACGTGAGCGGCGGGCCTTGAGATGCAGGAAGAGTGGGGACGGGAAAGACGGGACACGTTTCTCGAACCCGAGGGGCTCGAAGCCGATAGCCGTTCGTCGAGCGGAGCGACACCACCGGAAAGCATGCGGCGCTTCATCTTCGGCACTCCGGGTGCCGGGCCGGCGACATCTCCCGTCGACGTATTGCACGGACGGGGCGCCGAGCACGATGCCTGAGTAGTTATTGAGTAGCCGGTGCGTGCGTGCACGCGGTAGATTGCTCCCATCAACGACCATCGAATCGACAACCCGGATTCGCCGTCGACCACCCCTTCCCATCATCTGCCGAGCATGGGAAGGGGGCGTTTCGTTATCACGCACCGGTAGCGAACCCGGAGGATCGACCAACCCCACGAGATGCCTGGAATCCCATGAGCACACGATGAAGATCATTTTCTGGAACATCCAGCGTGCGGGCGGGAAGGTTGGTGCGGTCGCCACCGACGATCTCCGCGACGATCTCCTTGGCCTGGCAACGCAGTACACGCCGGACCTCATCGTGTTGTGCGAGGGGGCGAAGGGCCTGCGCACGCAACTGGAAGGCAACCAATGCGTTCCGCATGGATACACCACATCGAAGCTCAATCGCGCACACGGCACGTACAGTGAGCCCACCACGCTCCGATACGTGGTTCTTCACCGGACGAACTTCATCGGGAGCTTCTACCTGATCGTCACGAACAAACCGAACGGAATGCCATATCCGAGGCCGGCGCTCGCGATCTGCAACGCCGGCTATTGCTACGTTGCGCTGCACGCAACGTCGGCAACCAGCTCGACGACGCCGCAGACCGGCCAGATGATCGCGACGTACAACGCCCTGACGGGCCTGATCGCGAACCACACGATCAACGCCCCGCTGGGCATCCGCTGCATCTTCGGCGATCTGAACATGAACGTCAGGAGGAATACGATACGCGGAAGGATACGCGGCAAGTTCCAGGGGGGCGCGCTGGGCGGGTTTTCGATCCTGCGATCGGGAAAGCCGACGCATCGCAACGCCAACACACGCCGCTACGACACGGAGCTGGACTGGGCGTTCGTGCCGCTTGGATCGGCCGCGACGATCGAGGCGCTCGAATCGGTGGATCCGATCACGCTCAGCCGCAAACGCAAGATGGACCGGAACGACGGTCACGTCCTGAAGAAGAGGAAGCAGAACAGCGACAACGATTGGATCGACACCACCGGCGACATTGCCGACGTCGACGACGAGGCATTCGAGCCGACGTTCGAGAGCGTGAAGGATCCCGATCACAAGCCGATCATGCTCGATTTCTGAGCCCTCCCGGCACGGGCTTCGGCTCGACGCGACGGGAACAGGCGGCGCGCCGGCCTATCTCATCGCGCGCATCGGCCGGCGATGATGTCCAAATCACGCACCCATCTCCCTCTTACTCACATAGTTCCGGTAGCGAATACCCGCTCCGGGGCGGATTCACGGAACGGACCGTATCCACCGGCCCTAACGAGCCGGCATGAGAACGGCAACCACCTCCACCCCGAACAGACCCTCGCATTCATGGGCGGCATCACGATTGCCGTGAGCGTCCGCCCGAACACTCAACACTTTTCAGGAATCAATCCCATGACGACGACTCGTTCCACATTCGGAGCGGCAATGCTCCTCGCACTGTGCGTTTCCGTCTTCGCAATGACATCCTCGATGGTCGCGCACGCGCAGTGCCCGAACGTGACGGTGAACAACCTGACGGCGTGCACGGTAACCGCCTGCATTGCAACGACGGCGGGCAATCTCTGCTTCACGGTGCCGGCCGGCGGCTCGGTGATCGTCCCGTCGCCCGTGATCGCGTATCGCGCGGCAGGAATCGTGACGATTTGCGGCACGTTCTTCCCATTTTCGGCGGCCGCCCCCTTCTGTACCGCCGCGTTCAACTCGTCGCCCGCGGTCGCCTGTTGCACGATCGCGTGTTGGGACCCCGTGACGTGCACGCTCACGCTGAGCCCCGCGCCGGCGCCGTGCCCGTGCTGAGCCGTCGAAGTGATGCCTGAAAAACGGCAAGGATAGAATGAAGGGGCCGGATGAATGTCCGGCCCCTTCGCGCATGCGCGTCGTGCCGACTGCCGGGGCGTTGCAACTGCGTGCCATGTCCAACCGCACGGCCGCCGCACCTCTTACCTTCGGCAGTGCGCACGCGTCGGCCGATCGCGGCCGGGACGCGCGGCGCGCGGTTCCGTCACAGGTACTTCATCAATCACCTTATGGAGGGAAACACCATGAACATCCTGCAGCGATATCTGCGGCTCGGCATCGTGCTCGGCTCGATCGTGCTCGTCTCGATGCTGTTCGCCGCCGGCGCGCACGCACAGTGCGACAGTCTCACCATCAGCAACAACGCGGACTGCGCGGTCACCGTCTGCTTCGCGAACGTTCCCGGCAACACCGTTTGCGTCGCGATGGCCGCACACTCCACCAAAACCGTCGCGGTGGCGCAGGGCTCGGTGCCGAGCATCGCAACACTGTGCGGCACGTTCGCGACACCGTCGGAAGGCGGCTGCGTGCGCGGTCTTCGCATCTCCAACACCTGCTGCGTGGACCTTTGCTACAGCCCGTCCCCCTGCTTCGTCAGCATCGAGCCGACCATCGTGCAATGCCGATGCTGAAGCGACGGCGATGCGACTGGGCTCGACATCAACACGAAGGGGAAGAAGCTCGCGCTCCTTCCCCTTTCTCCATGCGTCTACATGCGGTATCACCATGACCGAGATCGTCGGATGACGAGCACCTCGTCGCCGATGCTCACCGATCCCGCCGCCGGTACTCAAACGAACACCGGCACCAGCACACCTCTCGGCGCCCTGATGTCACCCCCCATTCTCCACCAACTGAAACCACTCTCCATCCGGCCCGGTGAAAGTGAGGCAATCGGGCGAACCGTCGGTGCCGCGAAACTCCAGCCCGCGCGATCGAAGCGTTTCGACGGCCGCGGCGAGGTTGTCGGTATAGAGCACGAACGCGGATGCGGTCCGCTCGTAGTGTTCCCCCCGCTCCCCCGGCGTCCCCGGGCGCAGCAGCACCTCCACACCTCCTGAAGCAAGCCAGACGAACCGCTCCTCCTGCACCGCCACCACCTCCATGCCGAGCACGTCGCGATAGAACGGCAGCGATGCGAGCGGATCCTTGACAAACACTTCGATGTGGCCGATGCTGATCATGTGCAAACCCTCCGGGTGTTTTCGAATGTACTCCCCAAACGTGGGCGATCTCGCGCCGACGCGAATTTACTCATCCGGCGCGATGGAATATTGCGTTTTCGAGGCGATCGCTGCGATGGGGACTTCTGCATCTCCGGTGGAACGCTCGGCGCATCGAGGCGATCGAAAACCGCACGCAATCCGCAATGTTGGAGGTCGTTCAATCGGCGCCCGCCGGGCGTTCCCATGCCGGCTCGGCCACATTTTCGACCGCCACCGGTTCGCTCACGTCGCATCGCACCGCATCCCTCGGCAACCCGGGCGATGGCGGTTCGGCGTTCAGGCGGCGGGTTTGTGTCGCGGCGTCGTATCGGCGTCGTGCGCCCTCGCACCGTGACATTTGTGCACGGTCGGCGGGCGACACAGTTATCGTCATGCGATACAACTGTTTGCATGAACGCTGCTAACCACGGGCCCTGCCGGGCCGTTACGGACACAATGAGGCAGGCATCAGCGGACATCCTCCGTACGTGAAAGTGCTCGGTACTCGCAGTGCGGCGTCAGCAACACACTTTGACCCTTCGTTTACCGAAAGCAGCGTAGGTTGACAAACCCCCTCACAATGCAATCGCGACGGTACCGACCGCTACCGGTGCTCGTGCGCGTCCGTTGTCGGGCTCCAGTCTGCCATCATCTCTCCCTCCCCCATTGGCCGGCCGACAACAGGGCAACCTGCGTACCATACGTGGTACCGGCGGCAATCCATACGTGAAGTTTCAGCGAATAGACATAAGGGTGCAACGGCCGACGAAGCGGCATACTCGACGAACGCGTCGAGCAGACCGGTGACACAGTCGGCCGAGGCAACACAAACAACTCAGGGGCAATTCATGACAATGCGAATTTCCACATTCCAAACACGGCTCTTGATCGCGCTCGTGCTGTTGGGCACGGCGTTGACGGCGATGCCGCGGAACGCAGCAGCTCAGGTTGAGCAAGGAAAGATCGGCATCGGTGTGGCCGGTCATGGTATCAAGTATCTCGGCGAATTGAAGGACAACAACATCAGCGTCGGAGGCAAGGCACACCTCTTGTTCAACGCTGCGAAGTTCCTGACGATTCGCGGCGAGTTCGGCCTGCTTCCGATCAAGTGGGATATCACGCAGGACAAGATCGACCGGTATCCCGACTATTTCGGAACGAGCAAGATCGGCGGCTTCTACCCCGATCCCACGACGTTCGATCCGGGCAATCCAGGCGGGCGTGCGAGCAGCGGCGTTGTCATTGAGGACCAGAACAAGAGCGACGTGAAGAGTTTCGCGTTGTCGTTCAGATTGAACATGGTGCCCGACGGCGCCGCCAACCCGTATCTGTTCCTCGGCGCCGAGTATCTGACATGGAAGGCGACCACCAAGAGCGGCGCCGATCTGCCGAACGTCGGCCGCTACAAGGCGAACGGCTTCGCAGTTCCGTTCGGTGCCGGCCTCGAGGCGTTCATCGATGAGAACTGGGCGCTCGATCTCTCGGGCACCTACCATTTCACGTTCCTCGATTCGCTCGACGACTTCTCGGTGAATCGTCAGGGA
>CAZJYH010000197.1:0-8315 GCA_964549365.1 uncultured Alphaproteobacteria bacterium | reverse complement strand
GGAACGGAGCGTCACGCGTTCGGAGGGGAATGTGTTGTACGAGCTCGATGGGCAATCCGCGCAGGAGCTGTACAAGGAGTATCTGGGCGACCTTGTCGAGGAGCTCCCCGGCTCGGCCCTCTTGTTCCCGCTCAGCATCCGAACAAGCGAACAGGAAGTCCCCGTGGTGCGCACGATCCTCTCGATCGACAACGAGAACGAAAGCATGACGTTTGCCGGTGATATGCCACAGGGCGCCCAAGCGCGATTGATGAAGGCGAACTTCGATCGTCTGATCGACGGCGCCTCGCGTGCCGCGTGCGAAGGATACTAGCGCATCGGCTCGGTCGAACCCGATCTGGCGTTGCTGGTGAGCTGTGTGGGCCGCAAGGTGGTGCTCGGCCAGCGAACCGAGGAGGAGGTCGAGGCGGTGCATGAGGTCCTCGGCTCCGGCGCCGTTCTGGCCGGATTCTACTCGTACGGGGAGATCTCCCCGTTCTCGAACTCGTTCCGCTGCGAGCTGCATAATCAGACGATGACGATCACGACGATCTCCGAGCGTACCGATGTATAACGCACTTCTACGTCGTCAGCTTCGAAAGTATCTCGGCTCCGAGGAGGCCGGAGATGCCGCCCTGAACTCACTGTTCGGTGCGGTCAGCGCGTCGTACGATCATTTCGAGACGGATCGCAGGATGATCGAACGCTCGATGGATCTCAGTTCCGCCGAGCTCGTGGCAGCGAACGAACGGCTGCGCCGCGAAACCGAACGCTACCAGATCGTGCTGGTGAAGCTGAAGGAATCGCTCGCTGCTCTGGAAGAGGACGCGGGCGTGGAGCATCGCGATGATGTGCACGACGAGTTGGTGGCCGTGGCCGATACGCTGCGCGAGCAGATCCAGCGGCGCAAGGAGGCCGAGCAGAAGCTTGCCGAGAGCGAGGAACGGTTCCGGCTGCTGGCGGAGAACTCGTCCGACCTGATCGTTCGCTACGATGCCGACGGCCGGTGCACATACATCTCCCCCTCCTCGGTGCCGATGCTCGGATACCGTCCGGAGGAACTGATCGGCAAGACGGTGTTCGACGTGATGCATCCGGCGGACATCCGCCCGACGGCTCTGGCGCTGAATCGGGCGCTGCACTCCGATGCTCCGTTCGCGATCACCTCGCGCATCATCCGGCGCGACGGCACGGCGCGATGGTACGAGACTACGATCCGGGCATTGCGGGAATCCGGCACGCGTGAGCTGAGCGAATACCAAACCGCCGCTCGCGACGTCACCGACCGGGTCGAGGCGGAGGAGCGGCTGCGTGCGACATCCTCGCGGTTGAGCACGCTGATCGAGAACCTCGAGGCGGCCGTGCTCGTCGAGAGCGACGTGCGCACGATCGTTCTGGTGAACCAGAACTTCTGCGACATGTTCGGCATCCCCGCCCCGCCGGCGGCATTGATCGGAATGGACTGTTCCAACGCCGCCGAGCAATCCAAGCGGCTCTTCGCCGACCCCGACGGATTCGTCGAGCGCATCGCCGAGCTGTTGCGCAATCGTCGTACCGCCGTCGGCGAGCAGCTGGCGATGGCCGACGGCCGCACGCTCGAGCGGGACTACATCCCGATCTTCGTTGACGGGGTGTACAGCGGCCACATGTGGCACTATCGCGACATCACCGCACGCATCGAAGCGCACGAGGAACTGCGACGGACAACCTCGCGATTGAAGACGCTTGTCGAGAGCCTGAAGGGAGGCGTGATCGTGGTGGACGACAGGCAGTACATCGCGGTGATCAACGAGACGTTCTGCCGAATGTTCGGGATCGAAGCGGAGCCGGCATCGTTGATCGGCACCGACAACACGGCCGTGACCGCGGCGGCCATGGAGATCGTCAACGACGCTGAGAGCGTGATCGCCTGGGCCATGGAGGTGATGAGCCGCGGCGAGGCGGCCGCCGGCAAGGAGGTCACCACGCGCGACGGACGGACGATCGAATACGACTATATCCCGATCTACCTGGACGCCGCGTACGGCGGGCATCTCTGGCACTGCCGCGACATCACCGAGCGCAAGCGCATCGAGGAGGCCGTTCGCGAGAGCGAGGAGCGCTATCGCCTGCTCGCCGAAACCGCAAGCGACACGATCATCACGATCGATCGACACGGTGAGATCCTTTTCGCCAACGGCGCGGCCGAACGCGTGTTCGGATATCTCCCGCAGGAGTTGGTGGGGCAGAAGCTTTCGATGTTGATGCCGGAGAGGATGCGCTCGAAGCACGAGGAGAGCATGCATCTGTACGAGGCGACCAACCGGCGCAACATGAGCAAATGGGAATCGCTGGAGTTGCCGGGGTTGCACCGCGACGGCCACGAGGTTCCGCTGAACGTTTCCTTCGCCGAGGTGCGCCGCAACGGAAGCTCGTTCTTCACCGGCATCATCCGCGACGACACCGAGCGCAAGCGCGCCGAGGCGAGCATCAAGCAGCTGAACGAGGAGCTGCGCGAGACCAACGAGGCACTGCTCGTCGAGCGCGACCGTGAGAAGGAGCACGTGCGGGCGTTGGAGGAGGTCAACTCGATGAAGAGCGACTTCGTCTCCAGCGTGTCGCATGAGCTTCGCACGCCGCTTGCTTCGATCATCGGCTTCACGCAGACGATGCAGCTGGATCCGGATCTCGACGCCGAGACCCGGGCCGAGTTCCTGACGATCATTCACGACGAAGGGAACCGTCTGGCGAAGTTGATCAACGATCTGCTCGACGTGGGCCGCATCGAGAGCGGACGCATGGAGCTGGACGCGCATCCCGAGAATCTGGTGCCGATCGCCGAGCGGGCGCTCACGACCGCCGCGATCCAGGCATCTCAGAAAGGGATCATCATCGACAAGCAGATTACATCATCGACAATCGTTGCCACAGTGGACGGCAGCCGTATCGCGCAGGTGATCATCAACCTGCTGGACAACGCGGTGAAGTTCACGCCGCGGAACGGATCGGTATCGTTGCGGATGACGGCGGATGATTCGATGGTGGAGATCGCGGTTGCCGACAGCGGCATGGGCATCCCGGCCGAGAGCATCCCGCGATTGTTCGAGAAGTTCTACCGGGTACATCGGCCGGGGCAGGAGGTGCGCGGCACAGGCCTCGGCCTTGCGATCGCCCGGCAGCTGATCCAGATGCACGGCGGCACGATCGACGTGGAGAGCGTGGTGGGCCAGGGGTCCACGTTCACCGTCAGGCTGCCCCGCGCCGGAATCCTTTCGTGAAAATCCCATGTGACGGCATGGGTGAACCGCGGCGGATTCCGCCGGCGGCTCGTTCCTCTCGCATATACTTCGGATCCGTATGATGCAGCACAATGGCCACGTGCTCGTTGTCGAAGACGAACCGAGCATGCAGACGCTCCTTCGCCATACATTTTCCCGCGCCGGTTACGATGTCACCGTGACGCCGAACGCGATCGAAGCCCTCGAATTTCTCGAGAGCGGCGGCACGGATATCATCTGTTCGGATGTCATGATGTCCGGCATGGACGGCATCACGTTCTGCCGGCACGTGAAACAGAACGATGGACTTCGCAAGATCCCCTTCATTCTCCTCTCGTCGCGCGCACAGCGGGGCGATCGCGAGCTGGGGCTGGAGGCGGGGGCCGACGCCTACATGACAAAGCCGTTCGACCTGCTCGAGCTTGCGGCCACGGTTGGCCGGCTGCTCAAGCCCGGATAGGCGGCATCGCTGCCCGGTCGGCGACCGCTCCGATGTGGGCGCCCGGCAACATCGCCGAACGCACCGTTGCGGTCGGCGCGCGCGATTCGAGTTTCAACGGACTGCCGCCGGACCGCGCGTCGCGGCCGCATCCCGGGCACGCCGTATCGTCCTTGCCGCTCTATTTCCGCGGCTCGCATTTCACTGGAATAATTCTACGATGGCACTGATCTACGTTGTCGACGACGAGGCGGGCATCCGCCGACTGCTGGAGCACTGGCTGGCGACCAAGTGGGGATACACGTTCCGCGCGTTCGAGGATGCAGAGACGTGCCTTGCGGCGCTCGACGACGGGCCCGACCTCGTGATCCTGGACATCATGCTCCCCGGCATGAGCGGCGTCGACGCGCTGCGCGAAATGAAGTCACGGATGCCGCATCTGCCGGTGATCATGCTCTCGGCGCAGGGACAGATCGAGGTGGCGGTCGAGACGCTGAAACTGGGAGCGGTGGATTATTTCCCGAAGACGATCGACATCGTCAAGCTTCAGAACGCCGTCCGCAACGCATTGGAGCTCGGTACGCTGCGCCGCGAGGTGGACGAGCTGCGCGAGGCGGTTTCCTCGCCGACACGGTTCGCGTCGATCATCACCAGCGACAGCGCGATGGATCCCGTGCTGCGCCTGCTGGAGAAGGCGAGCCGCAGCGATATCTCCGTGCTGGTCAACGGCGAGAGCGGCACGGGAAAGGAGGTGGTGGCCCGCGCGCTGCACGAGTACGGCGCGCGCAAGGATGGGCCGTTCGTGGCGGTCAACTGCGCGGCGATCCCGAAGGACCTGCTCGAAAGCGAGATGTTCGGCCACGAACGCGGATCGTTCACCGGCGCGATGACGCGCAAGATCGGCAAGTTCGAGCAGGCCAACGGCGGCACGCTCTTCCTGGACGAGATCGGCGAGATGGACATCGCTCTGCAGTCCAAGCTGTTGCGGGCGATTCAGGAACGCCGCTTCGAGCGCGTTGGAGGGAGTGAAACGCTCACCGCCGATGCGCGCATCGTCTCGGCCACCAACAGGGATCTGCTGAAGGGGGCGCGCGACGGAGTCTTCCGTGAGGACCTGTACTACCGCCTCGCCGCGTTCCCGATCCACCTCCCCCCACTTCGCGAACGCCGCAGCGACGTGCTGCTCCTGGCCGAACACTTCCTCGGCGTCTACGCAAAGCGCGAGGGACGGTCCGCGCCGAAGATCGATCGCCGCGCGCTGAAGATGCTGCACGATTACACGTGGCCCGGCAAAGTGCGCGAGCTGCAGAGCGCCGTCGAGCGCGCCGTGCTGCTCATCGACGGCGACACGATCACCCCGGACGATCTGCCGATGGCCGTGCAGGCCTATGCCGACGGCGTCGACGTGGACATCCCGCTCCCCTCGATCTTCGATGCGGTGAACGAGATCCTCCCGATGGAGACCCTGAAGGAACAGGCGGTGCGTCATTCGCTGAAGGTCACCTCGAACAACGTGCTGGAAGCCGCACGCCGCCTGAAGGTCAGCCGATCAACGATGTACGAAATGATGAAGCGCTACGAGATCGTGCCGGCGTGAGGCGCCCGGAAGAACGCGACCGCGAAGGCGCGGAGGACGCGAAGAAGCCACACGAACTACCGAAGCACTGCGAAATACTGCGACGTGACGTCGTTCACCTTGAAGAAGGCGCCGCCCAGACAGAGCTGTCCGCCGCTGACGACGACGGCGCGGATCGAGCCGCCGAAGACCGAGGCCAGCTTCACGGCAGTGTTCCCCTGCACCTTGTAGACCGCCGTCTCCTTCGCCACGTAGAGCGCGCCGTCCTTGTCGCGGGCAACCCCGACGAACTGATAGCTGTCATCCTCGATCTCCGCCGTGTTCTTCTCCCACGATCCACCGCTCCCCTTCATGATCGATATCTGCCCGTCGGCCCCGCGGAATCGGCCCAGCGCATAGATGCTCAAACCGATCTTCCGGATCACGTCCACCGTTCCGTCGAGCTCGCCGATCTGCCTCCACGTCGTCCCCTCCAACTGATACACCCAGCTCTTCGAGGTCGCGGTGAGCGGCCCGCTCTGCTTCGTGGCGGCGTACACGGTGGAGCCGTCGGCCGTGATGCTGACCAACTGCTCCTTCGCGCCGCTGAACGCCCCGACCGGAACGAACGCGGTGCCGCTCCAACGGAGGACAACGCTGGTGTCGATCGAGCCCGTATACGTGTAGAGCGCGCCGCCGCCGGTCAGGTTCTTCACGCCGGTCCCCGCGCCGTAGTATGTCCAGGCGCTCCCGTTCCACTTCGCCAACACGCCGCCGTTGTTGTCGAACTCGGCGCTGACGTACAGATCGTTCCCGACCGCCGCGGCGTCGTACGCGCCGTCGAAGGTCACGGTCCCGTTCCCGAGCAGCGTCGGCAGCGGCGCCACGGCGGTCCCGTTCCAGGTGAACGCGCCGTTGTAGCGAATCGCTCCCGGGTATACCAGATCGCACAACCCGATCGCGTGCAGCGCGCCGTTGACCACCACCAGGCTCCGCACCGAACCGCCCAGAATCACGCGTCCCGGCTTGGTCGTGTCCTGGCCGAATCCTGTGTCCCACACGGCTGCCGCCGAGGGACCGGGATCGCCGAGCGGTCCCTCCTCCGGCCCGGTGTTGCTCGAACACGCCGCAATCCCGACCGCGGCGATGAGGGCGATGAACAAGGGAACGATCGGCCCGCGTGCGATCATCGTTGCGCGGTTCCTCGTACTGTTGATCATGATATCCGTATCTCGTGGGACTGAAGGATGAAGCCGAAACAGACGTAGCCACAAAAAGGGGCGTAGCCACGGAAGTCCGCCTAAGCTAGGCGATCATCGCGAGACTTGGTAGGAGAAAGGAGCGGTGCACGGCTCCCCCTCGTTCCACATTCGCCGGCGGTGAGTAGAAATTGAGTATGCAGGCCCTCGCCCGCGCGGCTAAGTTCATGGCCGTATCCGAAGCCCCCGCATTGTATGCCTGCGGCAATCCCGGCGCCCATGCCGGCCGCGGGGTTCGTCCACGAACAACTCGAGAACGGTCCACACACTCATGAGCACCAACGACACCACAATCGTCCGTGCGGCGATCTATCCCGCCATCGGCATCGCGCGCGTCGGCAACAGCGCCGCGGAATTCTTCATCGGACCGGAGACGATCGCTCCGGAACGACGGCCGGCCGGATTCTACAAGGACTCCGCCGGAGCGCTGAAGCGTCAGGCCGCGCGATTCCGGATCTACGGACTCAACAGCGCCGGCATCCCGGTCAGGGAGCTGACCGCCGACGACGCGGAGATCACCTGGAACGTGGAGGTTGCCAACAAGAAGGCCGCATGGTTCGAGTTCGACGTCGCGCTCGACATCCCGCAGGCCGTGCCGGTGCCGCTGCGCAACGCGAACTTCCAGGGAGCCGATCGCGACGGCCTGGCGATCACGCCCGGCGCGGTCTCGATCGGCGGACGCGATGTGAGCGGCAGCCAATATGCCTTCGACAAGGGGACATTCCTCGGCGCTCAGGTCTACCTCGGCGAGCTGCGCACCGACGAAGCCGGTCGACTGCTCTTCCTCGGCGGGCACGGCGTTTCCGATACCCCCTATCCCGACAACCCTCCCACCACCTTCGCCAACAACGACGGCTGGCACGATGACGTTTCCGACGGCCCGGTGGACGCGGCCGTGACGTACAACGGGGTGGCGTTGCCGGTGGAAGGGGCGTGGGTGGTCTGCGCGCCGCCGAACTATGCCCCGGATGTGATCTCCGTGCAGACGATGTACGACGTGATGGTCGACACGCTGAGCGGCAACTACCTTCCGACGAAAAGCAAGCCGTCGTTCATGGAGGATATCTATCCGCTGCTCGAACAGTTCACGATGAACCAGTGGGTGAATCAGGGCTTCCATGCCTCGTACGGATACGCGCAGGCGTATGACTTCACCGACCCGGACACGGTGCGACGCCTTGCGACGGTGACGACCGACGCCGAGGGCAACACCACCGACGACTTCGCCGAATATCGGCGCCAGATCTTCAACTACTTCCGCGACCCGGCATCGACGCAGATCGAGGCCGGACGCTGGCCCTGGATGTACGGCGACAACATGAACGTGCCGGCGACGACCGCCAACGGATACTTCACGGTGACCGGCACGTTGTATGGATACCTGAGGCAGTGGCGCGACGGCGACTTCGTGCAGGACTGGGATCCGACGGCCGTGCCGCCGGCGACGATCGAGGCGATCGCCGATCCCGCCGCGCAGGCCGCGATGCTGACCAAGGCCGCGCTCTGGTACTGCCTGGGCGGGCCGTTCCATCCGGGCTGCGAGATGACCTGGCCCATGCGCCTGCAGGGGATGTACTCCGGCGCGTTCCGGATCCGCCGCCGCTCGCCGAACAATCCGGAGCCGGACTACGGCGATACGCTCAGCCCCGATCTCTTCCAGAACGGGAACTCCTTCACAACGCCCCCCGGCGTGTTCTGGAACGGACCGGGAGATATCTCGCGATGGATGGCGTGTCCGTGGCAGACCGACACGGCGAGTTGCCGCGCGGGCTATGAGCCGAGCTACGATCCGCTCATCCCGACGTTCTGGCCCGCGCGCGTGCCGA
>CAZJYH010000196.1:7892-8331 GCA_964549365.1 uncultured Alphaproteobacteria bacterium | reverse complement strand
ACCACGATCAAGATGCTGACCGGCATCCTGCACCCGAGCGCCGGCGACGCGCGCGTGCTCGGCTTCAACCCCTGGCGCGACCGGCGGCGGCTGGCCTTCAAGCTCGGATCGGTCTTCGGCCAGAAGTCGCAGCTCTGGTTTCACCTGCCGCCGATGGAGACCTACTACCTGCTCGCGAAGATCTTCGAGCTGGAGGAGGCGCCGTACCGCGCGCGGCTGGAGATGCTGGTGGAATCCTTCGGGATCGGCGCGTACCTGAACACGCCGGTGCGCAAGCTGTCGCTCGGCGAGCGGATGCGCTGCGAGGTGGTGGCAAGCCTGCTGCACGCGCCGGAGCTGCTGCTGCTGGACGAGCCGACGATCGGCCTGGACGTGGTGGCCAAGGGGAAGCTGCGCGAGCACATCCGCGCGACGAACGCTCAGGAGGGGACGACGATTT
>CAZJYH010000196.1:0-7882 GCA_964549365.1 uncultured Alphaproteobacteria bacterium | reverse complement strand
TCGCACGACGCCGGCGACGTGGAGAGCCTGGCCGAGCGGGTGATCGTGATCGCCGAGGGGGCGGTGATCTTCGACGGCCCGGTGGACGATCTGCGCCGCCGCTTCCTGCGGACCAGGCGCCTGGAGGCGCATCTCTCGGAGCCGATCGGCGCGGCGGCGGCCGACTTCGCCGGGACCGATGCGTGGCGGGTGGTGGAGATCGGGGAATACCGCGTGGTGCTCGATCTGGACGCCGCGCGGAGCGGCGCCGCGCGCGACGCGATGGCCTTCCTCACCGATCGCTGCTCCGTGGAGGATATCACGATCGCCGAGCCGCCGCTGGAGGAGGTGATCCAGAAGATCTACGAGGGGCGCAACGCCGCCGCGGAGCCGGAGGGATAACGCGGCGGCGTGCAGGCCCGTGACAAAGCGCCGCCGGCGGCGTCACCTGGGAGAACACGACGGAACCACGGAGCGCAACCGCACGCCGTATCGTGGCGTACGCGAGGGTTCCGTGTTATATCTTAGGAGCCTGTTTTGAAAATGCCGAGAGGGCAGTTGCATCGTCGCGGTACCACTCCTATCCCCAACTGTCAGTCCCGCGAAAGCGGGAATCCATGCGGTGAGCGGTGTGGATCCCCGTATACACGGGGATGACAGCGCGGATACGGCACAGACAAACGATTTTCAAAACAGTCCGGCAGGCATTCAATTCGTACACCTCAGGAACAAGAACGGGAAGCTCGTGGCAAACGACGTCGAAGCAGTAGCGGCACTTCAATCTTCCTACAACACCATCCGTTCGGAGATCGCCAAGGTGATCGTGGGGCAGGATGCGATCGTGGAGCAACTCCTGATCTCGCTTGTCGCGCGCGGGCATTGCATGCTGGTGGGCGTGCCGGGCCTGGCCAAGACGCTGCTCATCCGCACGCTGGCCGAGGTGATCGATCTCTCCTTCAACCGCGTGCAGTTCACGCCGGACCTGATGCCCTCTGACATCACGGGGACGGAGGTGATCGAGGAGGACCGGAGCACCGGCGAGAAGATCTTCCGCTTCGTGAAGGGGCCGGTCTTCTCGAACATCGTGCTGGCCGACGAGATCAACCGCACGCCGCCGAAGACGCAGGCCGCGCTGCTGGAGTCCATGCAGGAGCATCACGTCACCGCCGCCGGGCAGACCTACGCGCTCCCCGATCCGTTCTTCGTGCTCGCCACGCAGAACCCGATCGAGCAGGAGGGGACCTATCCGCTCCCGGAGGCGCAGCTCGACCGCTTCATGTTCAATCTCTGGCTGGACTATCCCTCCTTCGCCGAGGAGGTGCAGATCGTG
Organism: uncultured Alphaproteobacteria bacterium; assembly: GCA_964549365.1. Classification (GTDB taxonomy): domain Bacteria; phylum Bacteroidota; class Ignavibacteria; order OLB7; family OLB7; genus JAFDZV01. The sequence continues at coordinate 6,573 of CAZJYH010000196.1, read as the reverse complement.
AAGCAGACCACCGCGGGGACGCCCCCCACGCTCGGCAAGGTGCTGAACGCGGCGCAGATCATCGCAGCGCAGGAGCTGGTGCGCCGCGTGCCGGTGGCCGACAACGTGATCGAGTTCGCCGTGCGCCTTGCAGCGAGCACGCGCCCGCGCGGCGAGACGGCGCCGAAGTTCGTGAAGGATTTCATCAGCTACGGCGCCGGGCCGCGCGCCTCGCAGTACCTGATCCTCGGCGCGAAGACGCGCGCGGTGCTGAACGGACGGTTCACGCCGGAGATCGACGACGTGCGCGCCGTGGCGCTGCCGGTGCTGCGGCATCGCATCGTGACCAGCTTCAACGCCGAGGCCGAGAACGTGAGCGCGCAGGAGATCGTGCGGCGGCTGCTGGAGTAGCAGCGAGACCCGGTGAGATATGTGGAACGGCCGTGTCGATGCCCTCGACACGGCCGTTCCGTTTTGTTCCTTCCGATGCCTCCCGGTCGGGTAGGCCTACAGCGCCACCATCAGCCGTGTGACTGCCGTTACGCCGTGCGCGTCGCGCATGCGGACGAGGTAGAGCCCCGGAGCAAGCGCTGCCGGGAACGCCCCCTCCGGCCCTTCGACGGCCCGCTCCATCACCATCGCACCGGTCACGGAATAGAGTTGGATAACGCCCGCGCCGTTCATCGCGTCCGCCGCGTAGCTGAGCGTGCGCCCGGCGCGGCTGTACCCCACGGTGAACGCGGCGGCCGCCTCGGCGCCCCGATCGTCGACGCCGGCTGCGCCGCCGAGGTCCGGCGTGCTCGGGATCAACTGCCCGCGGATCTCGCCGTCGGCGTTCCCCGTCGAGTGGATGTCCAGGTAGCCGCGCCCCGCGCGCAGGTCGGCCAGCAGGTCCGGCGCCATCGTGCCCGGCGCGAAGTTCGTGTCGGCGAAGAGCGAGCCCGGCGGCTGAACGCTCAGGGCGTTCACCGCGGCACCGTTCGTCCCCGAAGCACCGCGATGCAGATGCGCCCCGGTGATCGTGTCGGAGAGATCACCGTACACCGCGTTCACGCGGATGCCGATGTTCCCGTCGTCGAAGCGCTGCACGGCCACCAGGCCGGTCCCCGTCGCGAAGGAGGTCTGCGCGGGGGGAACCACGTTCGCCGGATCGAGCCCGACGGTGAACGCATCCATCGGAGAGAGCTGTCCGCGAATCTCGCCGTTCGGGTGCTGCGCGCTGGTGATCACCAGGTAGAGTCTCCCCGCGTTCAGATCCGCGAGGTCCGCGTCGGTCATGCCTGCCCAATCACCCACGACGGCGTTGGACCCTGGTGTGGCCGGCAGCGTCTTCACGAGCGGGCCGTTTTCGTCGCGGCGCCCACGATGCACCTCAACGGCGATCGGCATGCCGCTCATGCCGTACCACGTGACATAGTAACGCGCCGCGTGCGCGGCGGGATCGGCCCGCATGTACCCCTCGGCCGAGCCGGACGTGCCGGCAACCGGCGGCACCATCATGCTTCCGTCGAAGCGGCCGCAGAGCGCGTTCGGAACCATCGACGCGTCGCCTTTCATGTAGCCGTCAGGATACGCTTTGCTGCGCAGATCGAGATAGACCAGCTCCGAGTCGAGCGCCCCGTAAATCGTCTGATCGAACACCGGGAGCGTGTTGTATACCGTGGTCATCCCCTGCGGATACGGGATGGTCAGCAGCGTGGGATCGTCGCCGCTCGGCGTGTGCTTGCGCACGCGCACCTCCATCACCGTGTCGGCGGGAGCGACGAGCGTGATGCGGAGTTCCACCTGCCCGGCGGCCGGATCGGCCGCGAAGATGACGATGCCGCGCCCGCCGAGCGGACCGGGAACGCTCGACACCGTTCGAAGACTTGCCGCATGCGTTGCCGGGAACGCCTCCTGCGCCGTGATGGTGCCCGACGCGAGGCAGAGCGCGACGCCAAGCAGAACGAGTGATACACACTTCATGATAGTGTTGCTGATTCGGATGGATCAGGATGGCCCGCTTCGTCCACGCTGAGCGAAAGGCGGTGCCGTGAAGCGCCGGGAAGGCGAGCGATGCGATGTGCATCCGGGGGGGATTTGGGGTCGGTCCGCAAGTATACGGGTTGCGCTCGCCACCTCCATGACAAAACCGTGCGCCTCAGCCTGACATCGCGCTCCGATATGCCTCCAACGTCCGCTCGGCGCAGAGCCGCCAGGTATGCGCGCGTGCGCGCTCGCGCCCCAGCTCCACCAGCCGCCGCGCACGATCGGCATCGAAGAGCAGGGCACGCGCGGCCTCGGCGAGCGCCACGGCATCGGTCGGGGCCACAAGCAGCGCCGCATGGCCGGCCGCCTCCGCCATCGCGCCGTGGTTCGAGGTGATCACCGGCACTCCGGCGGACATCGCCTCCAGGATCGGCAGCCCGAACCCCTCATACAGCGAGGGATACAGGAAGGCCGAGGCGTTACGATACAACGCGGCGAGCATCGGCTCATCGACGAAGCCGAGCCGATGGATCGCGCCGCGGGCCGGCGAGGCGGCGATCGCGGCCGTGACATCCTCGGCCCGATGCCCGTCCATCCCGGCGATCACCAGCCCGAGATCGCGAACCTCCTCGCGCAGCAGCTCGAACGCGCGGATCGCCGTCTCGATGTTCTTGCGCTTCTCCACCGACCCCACCATCAGCAGGAACGGCCCGCGGCACGGAGGCGCCGGCGGCGTGCGGTCGTCGCGCCCGACGGTGAACCGATCGGCCTCCACGCCCAGCGGCACGGCCGTCGTGATCGATGCCGTCTCCGGGTAGAGCTCGGCGAGGCGGCGGCGCGTGAACTCCGAGACGGTGATGATATGGTCCGGGCGGCACTCCAGCAGCGTGCGCCGCAGCTTGGTGATCCCCTCGGCGGCGAACCGCTCATCCACCAGCCCCTCCTCGTGGATCACCAGGTCGTGGATCGTCACCACGCGGCGGTAGCGGCCGAAGCGCGGGATGCGGAAGTCCGGGCCGTGGAAGATGTCGTACCCGCGCAGGTTGATGTCGGTGAGAAGCGGAACGCGCGGCCCCATCGGCCCCTCGATGTGGCGGCGGATCATCGCGCGCTTGGCGAACCGCGCCAGACGCCACCGGCCCTCCAGATCGACACCGTCCGCGGCACGCAGCGCACGCCACAGCCCGGCAACGTACACCCCGATGCCGGTGAGGCCGGGGCGCATCAGCGCCGTCACGTCCAGCAGAACACGCATGAGGAATCGGGGAATGCGAAATGCGAAATTTGAAAGGCGACCACGCACCTGCCGACACCAACGGATCACGTTCCCGCACAGTGAACGTACCAACCGTCATCGCGAGCCCCTTCACTGCCCCGACTCGTCGGGGCAGTGAAGGGGCGTGGCGATCTCACCGGAGTTGCGGTACAGGTCGGGGAGACTGCTTCGCTGCGCTCGCAGAGACCCAGGATTGACACGTTGTCGCGGAGTTGACTCCGCGACCGGGTCGGAACTGCGCGAGGTCTCGCAACGACAATCCGGCTCCCGACGTCTCGAATAGGTCAGCCCCCTCTCCTCACCTCGCTCCCTCCCATCGTTTGTTCCACGCGCGGAACATGACGCTCGGCAGCGCCCCGGGGCGGCGGCGCAGCAGCTCGGCGTAGAGCTGCCCCAGCCGGTTGGCCCGCACGTCGCGCGGATCGTCGGCGCCGCCGGTGACGAACGCCGCCTCCCCGGCCTCCACTGCCAGGCCGATCGCGTCGGCAAGCTCGGCGTTGTCCAGGCCCCAGGCCAGCCACGCCGACGCGAAGAAGTGCTGCAGCTTGTCGCGATCGCCGCCGCCGGGATGGTCGGCGAACAGATGCCCCGGCAGCGCTGCCACGCGGCGGGCGAAGGCCTCCTCCGACTCCAGCGTCAACGGCATGCGCGGGCCGAACGCGAGCGGGATCGTCCGATGCTCGAAGCTCGCCACCAGCGCGGCGAAGAGCGCCGTGCCGATCTCCCCCTCCGACTCCCCGAGCGCGCGGGCGTAGATCAGATCCATTCGATCGAGATCGTCGAACGCGACGGCCGCCGAGGAGAGCGAATCCCGCACCCACAGGCGCGCGGCGTACCCGGCGCGCAGAGCGGTCGGCAGCAACAGGTCGAGCGGCGCGATCGGCGAGGGCGTCCCCGCGACCGCGTGACGGATCAGTGAGTCGGTGTGCGCGGTCTGCGCGTGCAGCACCGCCTGCGACGGAACCCAGAGGAACGACGCGCAGAGCATCAGCAGGCACACGGGGAGCGCATGCAGCGCGCAACGTCGTGCGGGCGCCGCCGCGCGATCATCGGCACCCCGGCGTTCCAGGCCGCGCGCGCCGGACACCCGGATCGCCGTTTCATATCCGGCACGCACGATCATGGTTCACCCGGATTCGCATGTGAAGCGCGTCATATCTGCACCTTCATCCGCTTCCACCAGGCCTCGATCGCCGGCTGCAGCGCGAACAGGAGCAGCGCCAGCGCCGTCCCGGCCATCAGATCCACCACGTAGTGATAGCGCAGGTACACGGTGGAGATCACCACGCTCGTGCCGCCGATGGTGATGAACCACCGCCAGCGCGAACGGAACCGCCACGCCATCAGGATGCCGAGCACCGAGAGCATCGTGTGGCCGCTCGGCATGCAATCGCGGTTGACCACGGCGTACGGGTCGGTCATGTCCGGCGTGATGCCGTTCCCCGCGTTGATCAGCTCGCGAAACGGCTCGGTGAGGAACAGCCCCGGCAGCTCGCGGTTGACGGCGTGGAAGTCGTGCACCTCGAAGCGCGGGCCGATGGCCGGCATGATGAAGTAGAGGAGATAGCTGGTGAAGAACCCGAAGAGGAGCATCATGGCGTACGAGCGGAACGTGCGCATCGCCCCGCTGCGATAGAAACCGATCGCGGGGACCACCAGCATCAGCTGGAACAGGTTGTACCAGATCTGGAAGTACTCGGTGAGAACCGGCGAGGCGAACCGCGTGATCCATGCTGTGGGATAGACCCCGAAGATCGCGTGATCCCACCCCGCGAGCGTGGCGTCGGCCACATGCGGGTTGACCAGCGGGATGTAGTTGTGCACCTGCGCGTACAACATGTAGCCGACCGGCAGGATGTAGAACGAACGGAAGATGTGCGCGATGCGCGCGCCGGTCTGATCGTGCCACATGGCGATGGCGATGATGCCGACCATCGTGGAGATGTTGATCTGCAGGATGCCGAAGCCGGACTTCACCTGCGTGATGAAGACCAGGTCGAGCAGCGTGTAGATGACGAGCATCGCCAGCGTAAGGTAGTCGGTGCTCCACATCGCGGCGTGGACGGTCTGCCACGTCGTCTCACGCAGTCGGATGCCGCTGGCCACGCGGGCGCGCCGCCGCGAATACGCGGGCGAGGCGAATGAACTCCGCCGGCGCCAGCTCTTCCGCACGCGCGCCTCCGTTGATGGCTGCTTCGGTGAAAACGGTTTCACGTTCCTCTTGAGTTGGTAGCAATTGAGCCAGAGAGTTGCGCAGCGTCTTGCGTCGCTGGTTGAACGCCGCTCGCACGATGGTCCTGTGCGGCTCCTCGATTCCGGCGATCCCCTCGATGTCGGCGAAGCGAAGCGTCACCACCGAGGAGGTGATCTTCGGCGGCGGAAAGAAACAGCGGGGCCCCACGTCGAACAGCCGTCGCGGGACGGCATATGTCTGCGTCATCACGCTGAGGATGCCGTACTCCTTGGTGCGCGGCCGCGCCACCAGGCGATCGGCAACCTCGCGCTGCATCATCACCATCGCGTCGCTCAGCACACGACGATGCTCGAACAGATGGAACAGGATCGGGCTCGTGATGTAGTACGGAATGTTCCCCAGCACGCGGATCTTCTCCGCCCCCATCTCCGCGGCGATCGCCCCGAGGTCCGTCTTCAGGATGTCCAACTCCAGAACCCGCACCCCCTCCCCGAACGTCGAGCGCACGCGCTCGGCGGCGCGTGGGTCCAACTCCACGGCAATGGGCCGCACCCCGGAGGCGATCAACAGGCGCGTGAGCGCACCCTCGCCGGGGCCGATCTCCACCACCACGTCGGATGCGGCCGCGCCGAACTCGCGCACGATCTTCTGCGCGATGTTGACGTCGGTGAGGAAGTTCTGACCAAGCGATTTCTTCGGAGCAATGTGTTCCATCGGTAAGGCGAACAAGATACACATTCGGATGGGTCAGCGAGAGGCCGTTGCGGAGCGCTCCGCCACGGCGCGCTTCGCCACAGTCACGCACGCTGCACTAACTTTGAGCGGCATGTTGTGTTAGATTCGTTCGATGTATCGGTGCCGATGATCGCCATGCGTTTGATGCGCACCGGCAACGCACGGCGACGACCGATGAAACGCCCGGCCCCCGCGCGCGTCCGATCCCCCCGAGGATCTCATGAGACCGGCGGCGTTGCAATTGCCGGCTCGCCTCGTCTCCCCCTTTTCATGGTGATGACCAAACGTATGACTCGATCGCTCCGATTGTTTCTCCCGATCTGCTTCGGCATCCTTGCCGCGCTTGCGGCACACGCGCAGACCGGCGGCTATTCCCCGTTCAAGACCTCCGCCGACTCGCTGGCTGCGCAGAGCCTGGTGC
>CAZJYH010000195.1:0-8358 GCA_964549365.1 uncultured Alphaproteobacteria bacterium | reverse complement strand
GCCTGTCCGCGATCCGATGCTGAGCGAGCGGACGAACCTCCCGGTGGCCGAATCGGTGAACGTGATGCCGGCGGCGACAGGGGCGCCCGATTTCCGATCGTAAACTCGGCCGTTGAGAAGTGTGGCGAACGCGCGCGGCTCGATCGCCCCGGTGTACAGATCGTAGTTTCCCCTCGAGTCACGGCCGGTGCGGTTCGATGAGAAGAAGATCGCGTCGCCGGAGAGGGCTACGCACGGGTGGCGATCGTCGGCGCCGCTGTTGTACGCCGGCCCCAGGCTTTCCGGTTGACCCCACGCGCCGCTGGTGTCGCGCGCGGCCGCGTAGAGATCGTATCCACCGAAACTCCCGGCGCGCCCGTTCGAGGCGAAGTACATCACATTGTCGCCCGGAAGCACGAACGCGCCTTCTTCGTCTCCGTCGGTGTTGATCGGCGCGCCGAGATTCTGAGGTTCGCCCCAGAGGCCGTCACCATCCCTCGTCGACACATAGATATCGGTGCCGCCCTGCCCTCCGGGGCGCGCCGAGGCGAAATAGAGCGAGCGTCCGTCGGATGAGAGCATCGGGGTCGCCTCCCAGTCATCCGAGTTGACGCCGGGCACCTTCTGCGGGTTGCTCCACGAATCTCCGGAGCGGACCACCGAGTAGATGTCGCAATCGAACGGGCACACGACATAGAAGGCGGTCTGCCCGTCGGACGATATCGCAAAGCTCCCCTCCGAGGCATCGGTGTTCACCGGAGAGCCGATCGAAGCCGGCGCGGCGAAGAGCGTGTCGAGGCGATCGTTTCGCTCGGCCGACCAGATGTCGTGACGACCGACCGGGACCGACCGACTGGTGGAGAAGTAGAGCGTACGACCATCCGACGAAAGGGACGGCGCATAATCCGGCCCCGAGCCACATACCTTGGACAGGATTGTCGCCGTCGCGGCGGAAAGCGCGGCATTCCGGGACCAGGCCAACGAATCGGACGGAGCGGCCGCCGTGGGCCCCGGTGAAACGCCCGGCTCGAGCGGTGTCTGCGCGGCGATCGGCGCGGCACAGAGAAATGTGGCGGCGAGGCAGGGAACGAGCGGCAGAGCCATACGGGCCGCGTGGGCACGTTCGCGCATGCGGAGATACGTCATGGTGGAAATCTCCCGTGACGAGGTTGAATGAATGGAACTGACGGTTATCGACCGGAACGTGTGTTGTGCAATATCATGGAACGCGCGCGTTGCCTACAACGTCACGCACGCGAGGCCACGCGGAGGGTGATCCACGCGCGGAACTTACCAACCGCCGCACATCATCGCAATGCATGTCCGGCGGCCGTCCGAATGCCCACCGGGCTCCGCTTCTTCGATCGTCGGGATTTGCGGGCGCGGGCAACCGAAGCAAAGGCCCCTCGTAGCGATCGTGATAGTATTGGCCCTCAACACGACCCATTCATTGTTGAACGGAGAACACCATGAGACATCGCTACGCTCTCCTCCTGCTCACGACGCTTGTTGCCGTCATGCCGATCGCACTGTTCGCGCAAAAGAACACGACGCAGAACAACCCGGCGCTCAGTCAGGCGGATTCCATGTTCCGTGCGTCCGACTGGGCACATGCCGCCGATGCCTACCGCATCTACCTGAAGAAGAACGCGGCCGATGCCGGGGCATGGTTCCGCATGGGCTACTCGCTCCACGCGGGGGAACAATTCAAGGACGCCATCGAGGCGTATCAGCGGGCGCGTACGCTCACACCGATGCCGATCGCCACGTACAATATCGCCTGTGCCTATGCGAGATTGAGCCGGGCCGACGACGCATTCGAGTGGTTGGAGAAGAGCATCGCCGAAGGTTTCAACCAGCCGGCACAGTTGGAAGGGGATGACGACTTCAAGCAGTATCGCGCCGACAGCCGGTTCGCTTCGGCAATGGAAAAGGTGAAGCGCAGCGCCAACCCCTGCGCCTATCTCGACGAGTACAAGCAGTTCGATTTCTGGCTGGGCGACTGGGATGTGATGGATCCGCAGGGCCGACTGGTCGGCACCAACAGCGTGCAGCGCCTTGCGGGCGACTGCGGGCTGATCGAAGACTGGAAGGGCGCGATGGGAGGCCTCGGCAAGAGCATGAACTTCTACAATGCCGCCACCGGGAAGTGGCGCCAGATCTGGATCGACGGCAGGGCCGGTTCATCGGAACTGACGGGCACGTACAAGGACGGCGAGATGCGGTTTGAAAGCGACGCAACCACGGCCGGCGGCGCGTCCGTCCGCACGACGCTGACGTTCACCAAACTCCCCAACGACCGCGTGCACCAGGTCTGGAAGCAGAGCACCGACGGCGGCAAGACGTGGACGACACTGTTCGATGGGTTGTACGTCCGCAAGAAGAGCTAGCGCGGCCGCGCGCCGATTGTCGGCCGGAGTTGCGGAGCCTGCCTCGCGGCGACATCCCGGCCCTCCGCGCCCTGCCGAGGCCGCAGCAGGCTCTCCTGGCCATCGCCCCCATACGAAAAGCGCCGGTATCCCCAGACGGCGCGCCGGGCCTACCCGGCAACGGAAACGCCCTGCCGCGCGTGAGTGCAGCGGGGCGTTTTCGCGCGCGGCCCTCCGCGATTCGTGCGGCGCTGTTCCGGGCTCACGAAAAATTCGAGCCGCGCGGTGAGAACTTTTCTACGGACCCTTGTTCTATCCGCGTAGCGCTCGACGGCTGTGCGGATTCCTCCCACCCCACGCCCATACGATCGCTCACCGGCGGGGCCGCACGTTCGGCGATCGCCGGTCCACGACACACATCCCCTTGCTCCCTGTTTCGCGCGACCATCGGTAGCGCGCTTCGAGGCCCGGGCCTATCGGCCTGCGGGCGGGAACGCCCCTTGCCGTTTCAGAACAACACATGGGTATCTCATCGCATCACGATTACGGTATGGAGAAGGTTATGAAGAGGATCGCCGCACACACGCTCTCGCTGCTCCTTGTTCTGGGCATGGCGCACGGCATCGCGCTCGCCACGGGCGCACTCTACGTACGGCCGCTCAACAGCAACGAGCAGTATCGGCTGATGACGATCAAGACCTACGACGCCACGGTGAACATCCAGGATCAGATTGCCGTCACCCACGTCGACCAGGTTTTCACGAACCGCACCGGCAACCGCGTGGAGTCCACGTTCATCTTCCCCCTCCCCGACGGAGCGGTCATCACCGAATTGATCTACTGGTTCAACGGCCTGAAGTACACCGCGTCGCTGCGCGAGCGCCAGGAGGCGCAGCAGGCGTACAACGAGCGCATCCGCCAGCGGGTGGATCCCGCGCTGCTGCAATACTTCGGCGACAATGTCTACAAGCTGAACATCGCTCCGATCGAGCCCAACAGCGACGTGCGGTTCGAGATCACTTATGCGGAGCTGCTCCCGTACGAGTTCGGCGCGGTGAGCTACCGCTTTCCGCTGAAGACCACGGGCCTTTCCCCCTCGCCGTTGGAGCGCGTTTCGGTGCGCGTTGACGCAACCACCAGCCGCGCGTTCCGCAGCTTCACCTCGCCGAGCCACGGCAACACCGCGGCCAACGGCATCACGCGGGTTTCGCCCAGCCACTATACGGTGATCTTCGGCGACGAAAACTTCACGCCGGACCGCGACCTGCAGCTGCGCTACGAGACGCGCCGCTCCAGCATCGACATCAACGTGCTGACGTACACGCCCACGCCCCAGGATTCGTTCGGCGTCAACAGCTTCTACGCCCTCTGGGTGACGCCGCCGGACAGCGCCTCGACCGTCACGATCCCGCGCAACATCGTCTTCACCGTCGATATCTCCTCCAGCATGGAGGGGAAGCGGATCGAGCAGTTGAAGGATGCGCTCCGGGCATTCCTCGACGCGCTGGACCCGCGCGACAAGTTCAACATCGTGTTGTTCAGCACCACCACACAGCCGTACCGGCCGGATCTGGTGCAGGCGACGGCGGAGGAGATCGTCCGCGCACGAAGGTTCGTCGACGAGGTCGGCGCCGCGGGCCTGACCAACATCGACGACGCGCTCACCAGATCGCTCGCGATGAGCTATGCGGAGTACACCGCGAACACGGTGGTGTTCATGACCGACGGCTATCCCACATGGGGCGAGCAGAATCTGAAGGCGATCGCCGACGGCGCGACGGCCCGCAACCACGGCCGCGTACGGATCTTCCCCTTCGGCATCGGCGACGAGGTATCGAAGGAGCTGCTCGGCGACATCGCGCAGCGCAACGGCGGCTACCCCACGTATATCGCGGCCGACGACAGCATCGCCGCCACGTTCGCGAACTACTTCCGCCGCGTCTCGCAGCCCGCGCTGACGAACCTCGAGCTCGACTACGGCGGCCTGGCCACCTACGACCGCTACCCGACCACGCTCCCGAATCTGTTCTGGGGAAACCAGGTGCTGCAGTTCGGGCGCTATACCAACAGCGGAACGTTCACGCTGGCGCTGCATGCACGGCAGTTGAATGAACCCCTGACGATCACCAACCAGGTCTCGTTCCCCGACGTGCCCGGCGGCAACCGCGCCGTGGCGCGCCTGTGGGCGAAGTACAAGATCGACTATCTGCTGGAGCAGATCCGTACGTACGGCGAGAAGAAGGAGTTGGTGAACGCGGTGATCGACCTGAGCATCCGGTTCGGCATCCTCACACCGTACACGGCGTTCTACTCCGACCCGAACACCGACCATCCGACGGGCGTCGCCGACCGCGAAGAACGGCTCGTGCCGACGCGCATCGTGATCGAACCGAACACGCCGAATCCGTTCACCGCCTCGACGCGGATCGCCTACTGGATCCCGGCCGGCGGAACGGCTCACGCGGTGGTGGCGATCTACGATGTAGCGGGGAAGCGCGTAAAGACGATCGTCGACGGCGACATGGCGCCGGGGCGGCACGAGACGGCATGGGACGGCACGGACGACGCGGGAGGCCGTGTCCCGGCCGGCGTCTACATCTGCCGCGTCGACGCCGCAGGGAGCAGTGCCACGCAGAGACTGATTCTTATCCGGTAACCGCACACCATCCAACGACTGCAACACTCGGCGGGCTCCCGCGCCAACGGGAGCCCACCACTATCAGGACATCAACCATGAAGCGCATCATTTCCATCCTGCTCCTCCTGCTGGCCGTACGGGCCTGCGCCCTCGCCGGCGGCATCATCGGAATCGACGGCACCGCGGGCAGCTACCTCACGCCGACGCTCATCGACGTGAAGACGACGATCCAGAACCAGGTGGCCACCACCGTGACACGCCAACGCTTCACCAACAGCACCGGCGCGGAGGCACGCATTCACTTCTTCTTCCCGACGAGCATCAACGCGGTGGTGACCGGATTCCGCTGGTGGCAGAACGGAGAGCTCCGCGTTGCACGGATCAGCGGCACACCGCAGGACACCGCGGCGCTCGGCACCGGCACGGGCTCCGGCGGCACTCCGAGCACATTGGATCGATATCTCGGCGCGAGCCCCTTCATCTTTCCGTTCCGCGACGGTCTCGCCGCCGACTCCAGCATCGAAGTGGAGCTCACCTACATGGAGCTGCTGCGCTACGGCGGCGGGCGCGTGAACTACTCGTTCCCCGCGGACCTCGGCACGTTCGGCGCCCCCCCGGCCGAACTGCGATTCGCGCTCTCGCTGGAGAGCACGCGGGATATTCTTTCAATGACGGCGACGTCGCATCCGGACGTCGTGGTGCAGCAATCGGCCCGCTCGGCGCGTGCGTCGTTGAACGCCGGGAGCTTCACATTGACGCACGACATCGAGATCAGCTATGTGCTCGCGCAGACCCAGATCGGCGTGTCGATGCTGAGCATCAAGCCGAGCGGCGAGGACGGCTACTTCCTGATGCTCGCCGAGCCGGACCCGAAGACGTCGCAGCAGAAGGTGATCGACAAGACCTTCACGTTCATCATCGATATCTCCGGCAGCATGTCCGGGACGAAGCTGGAGCAGGCAAAGAGCGCGGCGATCTACACGATCGAGCATCTGAATCCCGAGGATCGCTTCAACGTGATCGCATTCAGCTCCGATGCGCACAAGTTCCAGGATCAACCGGTGCCGGCAACGCTCGGCAACGAACGCGATGCCGTGAACTACATCACCAACCTGAGCGCTCAGGGGGGGACGAATCTGGAGCTGCCGTTGCTGCTCGGTCTGGGCCAGCGCCTTCCGGACACCACGGCCAACATCATCGTGTTTCTCACCGACGGCATCGCAAGCCTCGATCAGTCGAAGATCGCGACGGCGAACACCCGGAACACACGGATCTTCGTGTTCGGCATCGGCCAGGATGTGAACCGGACGCTGCTGACGCAGCTCGCCGCCGGCAACAACGGGCTCGCGGAGTTCCTCGGCACCGACGACGTCACGAGCAGAGTATCGGCGTTCTACAACAAGATCCGCAACCCGCTTCTTCAGAACACGCAGATCGCCTTCAGCGCGGGGGGCGTCTACGAAATCTATCCGGTACCGTTGCCGGACATCTACGTCGGCGAGCAATTGGTGATGCTTGGACGCTACACCACGCCGGGCCCGGCGCGGGCAACGCTCACCGGCCGGGCGTTCGGCAAACCGCAGACCTACGAGTATGACGTGACCTTCACCGGCGACTCGGTGACGAACCTCTTCATCCCGAAGATGTGGGCGAAGTACAAGATCGACGCGCTGCTCGTGTTGATGAAGAAGGTGGCCGAGGGCTCGAATCAATGGAAGGAGTGGCGCGGCGAGATCATCCGCCTCAGCAAGCTGTACGGCATCCTCTCCCCCTTCTCCAGCTTCAGCGATCCCGGCAACGGCGGGGGCGGTTCCCCCTCGGGTGTCGAAGAGGAGGATGCAGGGTCGATCGTCGGACGACGCGGGCTCGTGGTGGCAACTTCGCCGAATCCGTTCACCACGGCGGTGACGATCGCCTTCCGGGTGCCGGATGATGCCGCGTCGGCGCAGGCGACGGTCACCATCTACGACCTGCAGGGGAACGTCGTCGCGGTGCTGTACGATGCAGCGGGTATACCCGGTGAACAGACGGCGCGCTGGGACGGTCGCGATGCGCGCGGCACGCTTGCTCCGGCAGGGGTCTACATCTGCCGCGTACGGATCGGCGAGCGCGTGCAGAGCGAGAGGATCGTGATGGTGCGATAAGGTTTGGGACTGGCGCGCGCGGGATCTTCTACACTGAGCACGCACACGCCCGCGCGGCCATCCGTGATCATGCCCGGTCTCCGGTTTTTCGGAGGTCCGGGCGTGATCGTTTTGCTCCGCGCCGATCGAGAGCACGGGCCAACAAAAAACGGGGTCCGCGATATCCACGGGCCCCGTTCTGCTAGTCCTGTGACCAGACCGCGCGTCGGCACGAACGCACCGCTGCACGGTTGTTGCTCTTCTCTCCGGTACTTGGCTAGCACATGTTCCGATGCGCGCGGCCCGTGACTTCATCGGGTCGATCGCGCCGCTCAGTTTTCCCGGTGCGTCGCACGCTGCACTCGACGCGCAACGTGAGAAAACTACGCCGACCACCGAACACCCCCGTAGGACGATCAGTGGGAGGCGTGGTGCTTTTTCCGTGTGGTCTCGCGGAACTCGTGGGGCGCCTGCCCGACGTGTTTGCGGAAGAACCTCGTGAAATACGAAGGGTCATCGTAGTTCAACTCGAACGCGATCTCCTTGACGCTCTTGTCGGTGTGGAACAGAAGTCGCTGCGCCTCCAGCACGATGCGCTCATGCACGAGATCGCCGATCGTCTTGCCGAGCACCTTCTTCACGGTGTTGTTCAGATGGTTCTGCGACACGAACAACATCTCGGCGTATGCGCTGGGCGAGTGCACCTCGGAGAAGCGCTCCTCGATGGTGGTGCGCAGCCTGTTGACGAGCGTATGCGAACCATCGGCCATGTGGCCGTTGCCGGCGCTCCGCTCGAACAGTCGAAGCGACTGCAGAAGAAAGATGTGCAGATACGAATGCAGCAGGTGCCCACGGTGCGGACCGGCGCCGGCGTACTCGTCGCGCATCATCCGCATCGTCTCGGTGAAGACCGATCGTTCCGCCGGCCCGGGCGTTACCACCGGACGCGACGAGCCGTGCGTGAGGAACCACATCGACGAGTAGATATCGTGCTCGCGGAGGTTCAGCAGGTAGAACTCCGTGGTGAACAGGATGATGAACCCGTGAGATTCCGGATCGCGGCGAATCAGGTGCACCTGCCCGGGGTTCACGAAGTGGATGGCGTGGTCCTCGATCTCGAATCGGCGGAAGTCGATATCGTGCCAACCGCCGCCGCGCACGAAGTAGAACACCTCGTGGTAGTTGTGTCGGTGCGGTTCGGACGCGTTGTATCCCTCGGCAGAATTCTCGGCCGTGTCGAGCACGATGA
>CAZJYH010000194.1:7827-8371 GCA_964549365.1 uncultured Alphaproteobacteria bacterium | reverse complement strand
ATCGACGTGAACTGGGGGGCTGCCGGTGCCAACAAGGTGATCATCGCGGTCACCGACCCGACAACCGGATGCAAAGCCTACGACACGCTGAACGTGACGGTGGGATCGGTGCTCAAGCCGAACGTGACGGCCAGCCGCTCGCTGCAGTTGTGCGCCGGCGATTCGGTGGTGCTCGACGCAGGGACCGGTTTCGCCTCGTACCTCTGGTCGACCGGTGAAAAGACGCAGACGATCACCGTGAAGACGCCGGGGAGCTACACCGTGACCGTGGCGAACGCGGCCGGATGCTCCGGCACGTCCGATCCGGTGGTGGTGACGAACGTGACGGCGACGCCGCCGACCATCACGGCATCCCCGTCGTTGTCGGTCTGCGCCGGCGACACGGTGGAGCTGGACGCAGGCCCGGGCTACAAGGAATATCTCTGGAGCAACGGTGCCACGACCGAGGACTTGTCCAACACCGGTGCCGGCACCTACACGGTGACGGCCACCGATGCCAACGGCTGTTCGACAACGTCGAGCATCACATTGACCGAACCAGCAA
>CAZJYH010000194.1:0-7817 GCA_964549365.1 uncultured Alphaproteobacteria bacterium | reverse complement strand
GGAAGATCAAGGTCACGCGCACGGACTCGCTGCAGGTGACCGGCACCGACTCCAACGGATGCAAGGCCACCTCGACGATCGCGCGCGTGGTGGTCAGCCCGCTGCCGGTGCCGACGATCGCCGGGCCGAACTCCGCCTGCATCAACTCGACGATCCCGTACACGGTGTCGTTTCCGGGGAGCGGCGCGGGCGATACCTACACGTGGCAGGTGCTCGGCACCCACGGAACGATCACCAACGGTCAGGGGACCAACACGGTCTCGATCCAGTGGAACAGCTCCGGCGACGACTCGATGGAGGTGACGGTGACCTCCGGCGCCACCGGCTGCGTGGGCAAGACGCGCTACGTGGTCAACGTGGGGACGAAGCTGACGCCGGTGCTGACGACGGCAACCGGCAGGACGACGTTCTGCCCGAACGACAGCATCGTGCTGAGGGCGCCGGCGGGATACGCGAGCTACTCGTGGGCGCCGACGAACGAGACATCGGATACGATCATCGTCAGGACGCCGGGCACCTACACGGTGACGGTGAACGACGCGTTCGGATGCTCGGGCTCCGGCGACATCACGGTGACGCAGAACGCGCCGTACAAGCCGACGGTGACCGCGCCGAAGCTCGGGTTCTGCCCGGGGGACAGCGTGAAGCTGGAGGCGCCGGCCACTTATACCAGCTACGTCTGGTCGCCGACCGGCGAGACGACGCCGGCCATCTGGGCGAAGACGCCGGGCGTCTACACGGTGACGACGACGGATGTGGAGGGCTGCGTCGGGACGTCGGACCCGCTGAACGTGACGCAGAACCCGTTGCCGCTGATCCTGCGGATCGACCAGAACGGAACGGAGCTTGTGGCGGTGGTCGACGAGACGGCCGGTCCGGCGGTTGCGGGGTATCAGTGGTACAAGGACAGCGTTGTGATCCCGGGGGCCACGCTCGCCCGCTACACGACGACGATCGCGGCGGGCTACGAGGTGGTGGTCACGAGCGTCGACGGCTGCGTATCGCGGTTCGGTCCGGTGCGTCCGACGTTGGCGGCGAGCTCCGAGGTGGAGCTGCCGACGTTGACGGCGGCGCCGGGCGAGCGCGTGATCGTGCCGCTGATGCTGACCGGCTCGACGAACCTGGATCGTAATCAGGTGATGTCCTTCGAGGCGAAGCTGCGGTTCAACAAGACGCTGCTGGTGCCGCTGGGAAGCACGCCGAATGCGGTGACCGGCAACGATCGGATCATGACGATCACCGGAAAGCGCGGCGCGAACGTGACGAACGGCGAGCTGATGCGGCTGGAGTTCATGGCGGCGCTGGGCGACACGGTGGAAACACCGTTGACGCTCGAGGGCTTCCGCTGGATCGACACGACGTTCGGCCCGACGCAGGTGTCGGTGGTGAACGGTCACTTCACGCTGACGAACATCTGCGAGACCGGCGGGAAGCGCCTGCTGACGTTCAACAAGGCGACGAAGATCACGAGCGCGCGTCCGAACCCGACGAGCGGCATGACGGAGATCGAGTACTCGCTGGTGGAACGCGGCCGCACGGAGGTGTACGTGGTGGATGTGCTCGGCAACCGCGTGGCGACGCTGGTCGACGGCGACGTTGCGCCCGGCAGCTACCAGGTGACGTGGGACGCGAGCCGGACGGCGAGCGGGCTTTACTACTGCGTGCTCGTGACGCCGACGGAGCGCATGACGCACGTGGTGCACGTGGTCCGCTGACGACGAGACGAACCAACTATCGATCGACGAGGGGTGCGGACGCGAGGTTCGCACCCCTCGCCATTTCCGGAAGGCAATTCCATGCCCGGCAGACCCATGCTTGTCATCCCCGTGGTACATCCCGGTTCAATCGGGGTGCACGCGGAGATCCGATACCGCTGCTCTTGAGTCGTTGGGCCATGCAGGCATATAATGCGCCGTACGTCGAGGAATCATGAGCATGAACGTACAGCAGGAGATGCGCCGGCCTCCGCGGCCGCGGGGGTTCCCGTTCATCGGGAACGTCCCACGGCTGCGTCGTGACCCGCTCGGCGCGATGACCGAATGGGCACGCAGACACGGCGACGTGGTGGGGCTGCGGCTGGCGATCGCCGAGGGATTTCTCGTCAGCCATCCGGACGACATCGAGCACGTGCTGGTGACCGCCAATCGTTCGTTCGTGAAGCCGTGGCTGTTGCGTCAGGCCGGGGAGATGCTCGGGGATGGTCTGCTCACGAGCGACGGTGAACTCTGGCTGCTGCAGCGCAGGCTGATGAGCCCGGCGTTTCATCGCGAGCGGAGCGCCTCCTACGGCGGCGCGATGGTGGAGTTGACCGAGCGGATGCTGGAGGGGTGGCGCGGGGGTGAGGCCCTCGACCTGCACGAGGAGATGATGCGTCTGACGCTGGCGATCGTGGCGCGCACGTTGTTCGGGAGCAGCGTGGACGACGTGGCCGAGGATGTCGGCTGGGCGTTGGAGATCGCGCTCGAACGCTTCGTGGACAGGATCGGGCCGATGCGCCTGCTGGACCGGTTGCCGCTGCCGAGGAACCGGCGGTTCATCTCGGCGCGTGACCGGCTCGACGCGATCATTTTCCGCATGATAGACGAGCGCCGCGCGGCGACCGGCGCGGGAATCGGCTCCGACCTGCTCGCGACGCTGATCGATGCGACGGACGAGCACGGGGGGAGAATGAGCGATCGCCAGTTGCGAGATGAGGCGATCACGCTGTTTCTTGCCGGCCACGAGACCACCGCGATCGCCCTGAGCTGGACGTGGATGCTCCTTGCGCTGAACCCCGACGCGGAGGGGAAGCTGTTCGATGAGTTGGACGACGTGCTGCGCGGTGCCCCGCCCACCGTGGATGACCTTCCCCGCCTTCGGTACACGGCCGCCGTGATTCGGGAATCGATGCGTCTGTACCCGCCCGCCTGGAGGATCGGCCGCGAGGCAGTTCAGGAGTGCGAGATCGGCGGGTATCCGGTGCCGGTCGGCTCTCAGGTGATCATGAGCCAGTGGGTGGTGCATCGCGACCCACGTTTTTTCGCGGAGCCCGAGCGCTTTCTTCCGGAACGATGGGAGAGCGATCGTGCCGCGTCGATCCCGAAGTTCGCCTATTTCCCGTTCGGCGGTGGGGCACGCCGCTGTATCGGCGACACGTTTGCCGTCATGGAGGCGACGCTGGTGCTCGCGACGGTCGCGCGCCGTTTCCGCCTTGCGCTCGCGCAGCCGACGCCGATCGAGATCTTCCCGTCGATCACGCTGCGCCCGAAATCCGGCATGCGGATGTGCCCCCACGAACGGGCTGTCTGAGCACTTCAGGGAGTCCGAACGCCCTGAGGGTTCTGGGCTTCGAATGACCGCCCAATCGGGTGATTTCGTCCGGAAATCCGCGTAGACTCAGGGCGATTCACGAAGGCCGAAAAAAGTTCGATACAATCTCAAAAGCGTCGATTTCAAGGCGCCAGGCCACATTTTTGGCTATTTCCCCACCTCCTCGACACAGGATTTGAGCACAGTTTCGGGACCTCCATCTCGTACGTTTGCACCAGTTCTTTCGATGGCTCAACGGCCGGACCGATGGCGAATGTGACAGGGACAGCCTGTTCCTGTTATAACGATCGCGGCATGTCACTCCAGGGATATGCATCGGTTCGTGCCGCGGCCACCTTCCATGGCTTCTACTTCCCGATATGTCGGGGTGCGCGCTGCGTAGACCTTACGCCGCTGCGCCGTCGGCATCGGCAAGGCGAATGCCGGGCCGACATGCCGTAATGTCGGGCCCGGTACGATCAGATTGATCGACATGAGGCGAGCGATGGAACCTCCGATGCCGTCCCCTGGCGTCGTCGACATATTCCCCGGAAAGATTCGGTTCGGTGACCATGAACCATGCTCACGATCGCGATTCGATCGTGAGCGACAAAAACGCAGGGAGAAGAGTGATAGGCACTCTTCGAAGAAACACCACATCCTGGAGTGGGCTGAGAGACAACCATCTCTCAGCCTTTTTTTTTGCGCGAGACCGGACCAATGTGTCGGATCTTCCACCGCCTTCATGGAGGACCACGTGAGTTTCTTCGGGTGGCGTCACGCCGGTGATAACTAATTTCGATGCGGAATCGTTATCGCTCATAGTCAACACTGTTGTTGCGATGCCGCTCCCCTCTAGGAAACCGAGGTGGTGGGTTTTGCCGTTCGTGGAGATCGACGGCGAAGCCTTCCGCCCGTGCCCGGTTGTACGAGAGGCTGCGCCGCCGCTTCCACGCACGTTCAACCAACCAGCAAGGTGAAACACATGAATCCGCGACGACTTACCCTGCTCCTCGTTCTCGGCGGAGTGCTGCTGTTCGCGGCGGTCCCGTCGAGTGCGCAGGTTCCGCGCACCATCAGCTATCAGGGGGTATTGGTTGATGCCGGCGGGCAATTTGTGGATGGAGCGCACACGATCACGATACGGTTGTACGATACGCGCCAGGGGGGCGCTCCTCTGTATGCCGAGACGACGCCGGGCGTGGTGGTTGTGCGCGGCATCTTCAACCTTCTGATCGGCAGCACGACGCCGATACCCGACGGGCTGGCGTTCGATCGCCCGTACTTCCTCGGGGCCACCATCGACGGCTCGCCCGAACTGGCTCCGCGCGTTCCGATTTCGGCCGCGCCGTACGCCGTCAGAGCGCAGACGGCAGCGATTGCCGACGCTCTGGCACCCGGCGCGGTCGGCGTGGTGACCAGCCTCAACGGCGCGAGCGGTGCGCTTCGTCTGCGGGGCGCCGGTGCGACGACGGTGAATCGCAGCGGCGACACCATCATCATCTCCTCGACCGGGGGGGGCGGCGGCAACGGCATCCAGGGCGTGCAAAGCCCGGGGAACACGCTGACGATCGGCAACGCGAGCGGGCCGGTTGCCGATCTCGACCTGGCCGACGGCGCCGTCACAACCGCGAAGCTTGCCGGCAACGCGGTGACCTCGGCCAAGATCCTCGACGGTGCCGTCACCAGCGGCAAGATCCTCGATGGGGCCGTCACGAACGGAAAGCTCCAGGACGGCGCGGTCGGCACGGCGAAGATCGCGGACTCGGCGGTGACCACCGTGAAGCTTCGCAACGGCTCGATCACGCAGGAGAAGATCGCGCCGGGCGTGAGCTTCCCGCCGACCGGCGCGGCCGGCGGTGACCTCGCCGGCACGTATCCCAACCCGACGATCGCGGTGAATGCCGTGGGGACGGCGAAGATTCAGGACAGCGCCGCAACCACGGCAAAGCTCGCGGCGGGCGCCGTCACCAACGCGAAGCTCGCGACCGATGCGGTGACCTCGGCCAAGATCGCCGACGGCACGATCATCGGCGCCGACGTGAGCACGTCGGCGACGCTTTCGATCGCCACGCTCAACACGACCGGTGCGGTCAGCGTCGGCGTGCCGACGGCAACCTCCCGCCTTTCGGTGAAGGGGGTCGGCTCCGGCCCGGCAAGCTCCGCGCTGGACGCAACGAACAGCACCGGCCGGACGCTGTTGTTTGTCCGCGATGACGGCAACGTCGGCATCGGGACGCCCGGCCCTGCCGCGACGCTCGACATCTTCGGCGGCCCCGGCGTGGCGCTGCTGGTCAGCGGCGGCGGAACGGCGCTGGCAACCGGTTCCGCTCCGGCGGCGGCCACGGTGGCGGTGCCCGCCGGCGTCTCGATCTTCCGTATCACCGACGACGGCGCCAACATTCCCATCGTTGTGAACCTTCCGCCGGGCGTCGCCGGGCAGATCATGATCGTCTCCAACGACGACGCCACGAACCTGTGCGGTGTGCCCGCAACGGCCACGACGATCACGCCGGGGCAGACGCGCCTGTTTGTGCACAACGGTGCGGGGTGGCGGCTTGTGACCTGATGCGCGATGAGCGGTTGCGGCCTCAGCGCAGTGATTCCGCACCATGCAGGCATCGACGAAGCCGGGGGAACGGGTCCTCCGGCTTCGTCCGTTTCGGGGATGTTCGGGCCCGTCGGTCGCGTTCGTCCGGCCCCTGTGCATCCGGGCCATCCCGGATAGGTGCGCGCACCCGGCGGAGCGTCGTGTTGCCCGGCGGCCGTGCAGCGTGGGGGCCGTGAGCCGCTTCGCGACAATCCGTTCGCGGATGACACGTTATACGATGCATGTCGAGTCCCTACGCACCCATCCTCTTCAGCGCCGCGGCGTTGTTGATCTTCTGGCTTCTCTGTCTTCTCCTGCTTCGACTGCTGAACAAACAATGGTGGTCGCTTCGCGGTGTGCGCACGGCACGTCGAGTGGTGCCGCTTGTTGCCGTGGGAGCGGTGGCGCTCTGGGCGCTCGGAACGACGTTGGATCTGCGATGGCCGGTGGCCTTCGGCTCGGGCGTTGCGGCGTCGGAGCTGATGCTGCTCGTGGCGGCGGCCGTGGCCCTGCCGCTGACCGGCGTCGTGCTGTTGATCGAACGTCTCGTGCGAGCGGTTCGCGCGCGAGGGAAGCGCGTGGAGGCGCCGGCGGTTGCTCCGAACGAATCGCCGGTCAGCAACTCCCGCCGGTCCTTCGTCGTCAGGGCCGCGGGCGCGCTTCCGGCGGCCACCATCGCAACCGCCGGTTACGGGCTAATCAGCTCACATGGGTCCGTGCGCATGCCGGAGATCCCGTTGACGTTCTCAACGCTGCCGCCGGGGCTGGAGGGGTATCGCATCCTGCACATCTCGGATGTGCATCTGGGCTACTATGTCGATCTGAGCGACCTGGAAACCCTCGTGGAGTCGGCCGCGGCGCTTCGCCCTGATCTGGTGATCGTCTCCGGCGACATTGCCGATGATCTGCGCATGCTGCCGGACGCGCTGCGCATCCTGAACATGTTGAAGCCGAACGGCGGGATCTTCGCGACGCTCGGCAACCATGAATACTTCCACGGCATACAGGACGTCCTTCGCGCGATGGACGCCGGGCCGATCCCCTTGCTGCGCAACACCGGCGCGGCCGTCGCGGCCGGAGGCTCGACGATCTACGTGGGGGGCGCCGACGACCCGGTGAGCATGAGCCGGCGTGAGCGCAATCACCGCTTCCTGCAGAACTCGGTCGCGGGCGCGTTCAACGGCGCGCCGTCCGACGCATTTCATCTGCTGGTCAGTCATCGTCCGGAGGGATTCGACGTGGCGCGCGAGCAGGGGATTTCGTTGACGATCGCCGGGCACACGCACGGCGCCCAGCTCGGGTTCAACGGTCGCAGCCTGCTGGAGTCGTTCTATCCGGAACGGTATCTGTGGGGGCACTATCAGCGCGGTGAGCAGCAGTTGTACACGTCGGCGGGTGTCGGGCATTGGTTCCCGTTCCGTCTGGGCTGTCCGCCGGAGGCTCCGCTCTATGTGCTGCGAAAAGGGTAGTGCGTCGGACGCGCGGGGCGAGCGCAGGCGCGGCGAATCGGGCGCTTCGAAACGAGACAGGGGAGCATGGAATCCGCCGTGCTCCCCTGTTTCATGGCTGTTCGCCGTGTGGCTCGCGCCTACATGTGGGCGATCACGTTGTCGCCGAACTCGGAGGTCTTGATCTCGACGGCGCCCTCCATGAGGCGCGCGAAATCGTAGGTGACCCGCTTGGAGGAGATCGCGCCGTCCATCCCCTTGATGATCAGATCGGCCGCCTCGGCCCAGCCGAGATAGCGGAGCATCATCTCGCCGGAAAGGATCACCGATCCGGGGTTCACCTTGTCCAGGTTCGCATACTTGGGGGCGGTGCCGTGCGTGGCCTCGAAGATCGCCGCGCCCGTCACGTAGTTGATGTTGGCGCCCGGCGCGATGCCGATGCCGCCCACCTGTGCCGCCAATGCGTCGGAGAGGTAGTCGCCGTTGAGGTT
>CAZJYH010000193.1:0-8371 GCA_964549365.1 uncultured Alphaproteobacteria bacterium | reverse complement strand
GAACGTCTGCGAAACGAGGAGTGCCGTTAGATAGAAGAAGATGATCTCCTCGATCGGTAGCGGTCCCACGTACAGGCCGAGGGTCTGCCGCCGATCGAAGAACCATATCCCCTCGTGCACCGCCACCGAATCGGCGAGTGTATAGAAGGTGCCCAGCAACAGCGGCGGCAGGAACACGGCGCGCGGATTGCGCCGGAACGTGCGCCACGCGAGTGCCCACTGGATTGCAACCACGGGGAGCATCCAGACGATCACATGCATGATATAGGTCGAGCGCATCGGGTTGTTTCGTTCGTTGTTGCATCTGTTCCCGGTGCTCCCACTCGTGCCGGCACCACCATTCAACATGGCGCCGCCGCACGACTGCCTTCGCGGTCGGCATGTGGTTCACTTCTTCCCGGTTCCGATCGGGCTCCTCGGCAGGAACCGGAGCGCCAGCAGGCAGACGGCCATCGACTCGAAGATGAAGAAGAGGATCTCCTCGATCGGCAGGTTGCCGATGCGTGCAGTCACGCGATCGTCGGGGAAACTCCAGATGCCTCGGCCCACGGCCCAGTTGTCCCACGGGAACGTGAAGGCCGTCGCGATCGCGGCCACCACGGCAAGCCACTTCCAATGGGTGCGGGTCATGCGTCGGCGCCCCGACCAGAGCAACAGGGCCAGCAGCGGGATGTTGAACAGCAGATGGAATTCGAAATACGTCATCGCTCCTCCTCAACAACAAAATCCATGCGTCCGTTCATTACGTGCCGCCCATCGGGAGATCGTGCAGCGGCATGTCGACCGTGGCGCCGGATCTATCGCCGTACGACGAACCGGCGCGCGACGGACGTTCCCCCGGCGTCGATCAGACAGATATAGGCTCCCGGCGCCAGATCGCGAACGTCGAGCCACAGCCACGAGGCGCCGCGCGGCGCCTCGTGCGGCGCGGCCACGGCGACGGTACGGCCCAGCATGTCCACCACCTGCGCGCGGGTCATGCAGGGGGCGTGCGACGTCGTGAGCGGGATCCGTATCTCGTCTGAGCCCGGATTCGGCATCGCCTCGCCGACGACCACCGCCACGGCACGGGCGTCGGCGTCCACTGCGCTCTCGCTCGTGTCGGACATGCCGAAGAACTGACGCACGCCGTACCAGGGCGTCATCTCGGCGGCCAGATCGATCGTGACGCGCCACGAACCGGATGTCGAGCGCGCCGCTACGATCGAGCGTCCGCTTTCCCTCCCCATGCTGTCCAACGGGAACACCACCACCGAATCGGCGGCGGTGAAGAAGTTCACGCCGAGCTTCGCCGACTCCATCTGTGTCGGGGCCATGCCCCAGTTCTTGCCGATGCTGGAATCGCCGTACTGCCACAACGTCCCGGTGTTCAGCGCCCGTGTCGAGATCGTCAGCAGTGATCGCCGGGCGCTGTCGAGCGGAAGATCGTCGAGCGTGCTCCACAGGTACGTGACGTTCGGTGCGTCGCTGATCCAACCAACGCCGAGATTGTCGGTACGGATCGTGGAGACCCCGCTCACGGCGCCGGATGCCCCCTGAATCCTCGGTGTGTTGAGCTGCATCACCCCCTTCGTCATGTCGAGCGTGATCTCGCGCGTGTCGCTCTGGATGTTGTCGTCGCTGGGGATCGTCACGTAGTAGTCGTCGCCGGTGTAGTGGCGCGAGGCATTGAACGAATCGAGGCGGATCGCGCTCACGAGGTTCGCCACGTTCTGCAGCGTCCCCTCGATGTTGTACGTGGTGCCCCGGGAGTAATAGACGTTCGGCAGATATCGAAGGTCCGGCGTGTCGTACTCGATGCGCACGGTGCGCCGCGCCGGGGCGATCCATCCGTTGCGCATCGCGGCGGAAACCTGCGGGAAGAGCGAGCAGACGGATGGGTCGCCCATGAAGCTGGAGTAGTCGCCGGCGAAGACGCGGCGCCTGTCGGCCATCTCCGTGCTGCGATCGCTGTAGCTGTAGAAGTAGAGCCCGTCCCAGTCGTGAAGCGCCGCATAGGAGGGGATGAAGATCATCATCTCCGGGCGGTGGGCGTTCGGGAAGATGTGCAGATACTGCTCGGCGATGAACGGCTTGCCGACCATCGCGTTGTGGGAGAACTCGGGGATCTTCTGATCGCGGAACCGGAGCACCGAGTAGTTGCGCATCACCCACGTGGAGTCGCTGTACGGTGTGCCGGTGCGCGTGCCCGAGAAATCCCACTGCGACGTCTCGGCCGTGAAGTCGAAGTCGCGCTGTGCCCAGCTGTCCGGCGCCGAGGCGGAGCTGTTCGTGCCGGCGATCGGGGCGCGCACGCCGAGCGAGTGCAGGTGATCGCGCATCGAGCCGTAGTACGCGCGCGCCAGCGAGTCGTAGAAGTCGGTCTGGTCCTGAATGCGGCGCAGGGCGTACCTGGTCACATCGCGCAGCCGCGCGCGCGCCACCGTGTTGTTCTCCAGCGTCTCGCCCGGCAACACGCCGTCGCGTCCGGTCTCCTGAAAGATGAACCCGTCGAGGAAGACGTCCCCCATCTGCCTCCCCAGATAGAGCCGCATGATGGTGCCGATCGTGTCGGTTCCGATCGCGCGGAAGGTATAGTCGAACGTCTGCCACGTGGTCGTCAGCGCCGGGGTTTCGTTGATGCCCAGGTTGTCGAACGGCGTGGAGCCGCGCAGCATCACCACGTGGATCGGACGGCCCGCCGCCGAGTCGGTGCGAGCTTTGAACCGGAGCCGGTAGATGCCGTTCTTCCTCACCGGAAGCCCGAGCTGGTCGATATAGGCGCGCGCCTCGTTGCCGTTGGACTTCCGGATCGCGACGCGCAGCGATGCCGTCCCCTCGCCGGGCGCCACGTCCGGGCCCTGCACTATCACCAGGTTCGCCTGCGCCCCCTCGCCGACCGTCAGGCTCCAGTTGTCCGTGAACGACTCGTATCCCGGGTTCTTCACCAGGTTCGGGCCGGGCGCCGCCAACCCCTCGCGATAGACCGTGCGAAGCGTCTGCGTGCTCGAATACCGACCGCGTAGATAGTTGTTGAACATCGTGTCGAGCAGACGTCCCTGATTGTAGCTGAGGATGTTCGCACGCTGGTGAAGGCGGTCGTTGATCCATGCATCGTACAGCGTGTTCTGGTCCGTCACCGTCACCAGCGCGATCTCCGGATCATCCGCGTAGCGCTTCCCCGTGTACGGGTTGAGGTGCGTGAACAGCTTCGACATGTAGCGCTGTTGCATCCGTTGAAACGGCTCGGAGAAATATGTGATGTAGAAGCCGTTGGAGTATGCCGAGTCCCAGGTCGGGACGCCGTCGTCGCGGCGCGGACCGTTGCGCGACTTCACGACGAAGTGCGATCTGATGCCGTTGACCTTCAGCTGGTACAGGAACCAGTCCAACCGCTTCATCTGCGAGGGTGAGAGCGTGTCGGAGCGGAAGCCCGGCGCCAGGGTGGAGGCCCCGTCGAAGTTGTGATAATCGAAGTAGATGAAGCGGACCATGTTGATTCCCAGCTTGCGCATGTGCGCGGCCGTTGTGATCGCCGTGGCGCTGTCCGGGAAACATGCGGTGCCGGTCAGGCTTGTCCCGACCAGTCGTGCGCGCGTGCCGTCGGCGAAGCCCAGATGACCATCGCTCAGCGTGCGGAGAAAACCGCGCGCGTCGATGTCGTCGATCGGGAGCCGGGGGAACCAATCGGAGCGTGTGGAGTCGTAGGTCGGAATGACGAATGTGAACGGCTTCACCAACGGCTGTGCGATGGCCGCCGCCGTCGACAGAGCCAGCAATGCGCAGGCGGTAACGAGTCGCTTCATGGTATTGTACGTTACGTGTTCGGCGGGGTGAGGGACTTGGAACCGGCAGTCTTGCGGAACGTTCCGATTGTCGCAGCGAAAGCGCGGCGCACGGCAACGTTGCAACGCACCAAGATAGGGCGTGACCGGGCAATATGCCAGCGTCCTGCGGTTGAGAACGAGCGGACCGGGTGTGGTGGGGATCGGGCGTGGTGGGGATCGTGTGTGGTGGTTCCGATGCGTGGGTGCGGCAATGATACCGACGCGAATGTTGTCGCGGGGTCGACCCCGCGATCCGGCCGTTGCGAGTCCTGTTCGTACTGAACCGATTCCGTGCGAACAGGCGCCGCTGCTACTTGCGTTTCAGGTAGACCTCGAACGGGCCGATCGCCTGGATCTTCCCGTGCAGATCGCTGCCGACGCGCTTGAACGGCATCATCAACAGCGGAGCCCCGTTCTTCGGGTCACTGAACCGTACCGTGTCCGCCTGCATGGTGTATGTGCCGCTGGTCAGGAGCGTGTCGATTGCCGTCGCGCCGTTGATCACGTACGATGTGCGCATGACGCCGGTGAACATCCCATCTTCGTCGAGCGACATCTCCACGTAGTCGCCGCGCAGGTGCGAGCTGTCCGCGCCGTCGGTCGGCGTGGGGCGAATGAAGATCGTGCTGCGATACTTCCCGGCAACGCTCGTGGGAGCGGTCGGGCCCGAATCCTTCGAGCAGCCCGCGGCAAGCAGGAGGCATGCCGAGCATGCCAGCAGCATCGATATGTTGGGCGAGCGCTTCATGTTGTGTTGATTGATCGAATGAACGTGTCGGCCGGCGCGGACGCCGACCGACACGGGAAACTCCACCGTACGTTATCTGCGCTTCAGGTACAACTCCCACGGGCCGTCGAACCCTCGTGCCGGAAGGGTGTGAAGATCGTTCCCGGCGCGCCTGAACGGATGCACCGCGAGCGCGCTTCCGATGGGAGTCATGGTGAAGAACACGGAATCGTTGCGCACCGCGTAGGTGCCGGTGTAGGTGTTGGTATCCGACGTGGTGACGCCGAACGCGGAGTAGACACTGCACTCTTTCGAGATGACGGTTCCGTTCGATTGGAGCGTTGCCTCCACGAAGTCGCCGCGCAGGTGCGCGCTGTCTGGGCCGTCGGCCGGCGCAACCTTCACGAAGATGGTGCTTCGGTACGTCCCGGCCAGTCCTCCGGGGGATGTGGGGTTATCGCGGCAGCCGGTGGCGATCATCGAAATGATCAGGATACACAACGCGGCCGGGGGGATCAGCGATCGATGCATTCGTTTGTTCTCCAGGTTTATTGGGTTTGGTACCTGCGAGACACACGGTCGGCGCGAACGTAACATCCGGATGGTTCCACGCGGCTCAGGCCCGCCGGCTCAGTCCCTGCGGGTCAGCAAATAGGCCTGTTCGGTCAGCGACGTGATGCCGCGCTGCCGGAATCGGGGGAACTCCTCCAGCACGTCCGTCGACTCGATCAGCCGCACGTCGTAGGCCGTCTCGAACAGCCGGTTCACTTCATCGGTCGGGACGCTGAACGGAGGCCCGTTCATCTCCTCCTGCGGGTATGTGATGCTCTCGAGCAGCGTATGCGTGCCCGGTCGCATCAGGCGCGCCATGGCATCGGCGTAGCGGACGCGCATCTCGGGCGGGAGCGCGACGAGCGCGGCGCGATCGTACACTCCGTCCACCGGCCCGAGCCGATCGCTCCGCAGCGCGAAGAAATCACCGACGAAGAAATCGATCCGATCGCCTCGAAAGATGCTGAACCCTCCGGTCTCCTCCACCGCATACGAAAGCCCACTCTCGGCGAAGAACGCCTCCACCGCAAGCCGACTCAGCTCCACACCCGCCACGGCATATCCCTGCTCGTGCAGCCAGAACATGTCGCGGCTCTTTCCCGCCAGCGGAACGAACACGCGCGTCTCGGCCGGCGCCCCGAAGGCCCGGGCGTGCGCGATGAGGTGGCGGTTGAAATCCTGCTGATGGAATCCGATCTGGTTCTGTTGCCAGCGGCTGTGCCAGAAGTCCTGATTCATGATGTCGATCGTCCGTGTTCGGTGTGATGTGCCGAGTGGTATGCCGAAGCCCGGTGTTTGCCCAGGTGCATGAAATTGGAAATGCTGGATGGAAAATGTGAAACCGAGCAGTCGGCTGGGACAACGTTGACAGCTCTCAATAGATACCGAGGTGCCTCGAAATGCCCATATCCCATGGCCTCCGGAGGAGGCACCAGTTTGTAGAACCATCCGCATGTCGGGATCCGACAGCTCCATCAGGCCGAGAGGCCCCGGCCCTGTCGGGGAGCGAAACGTTCCCCTCGTTACCGACCCGACGAATGTGGCTCCAGGCGCTCCGGGGCTACAAAGGGGGCATCGCGATGATCGCGTTGTTTCTTTCTGAATGAACCCGGCGGTCGACGCACGGTGTCGTGCTAAAAACCTGTTGAGGTCGAAGACAGAAACCCTGCCACCGAGGCGAGCGTCCACCGTCCATTGTCCGCTACCGCACCACCTTGAACTCCACGCGCCGATTCAATGCCCGGCCCTCCTCGGTGTCGTTGCTCGCCACAGGCACGGCTTCGCCGTAGCCCTTCGCGCGCATGCGTGCGGAGTCGACGCCGCGGCCGATCAGGTACTCCATCACCGAGCGGGCGCGGTTCTGCGAGAGCCCCTGGTTGTCCTTGTCGGTGCCGACCGCGTCGGTGTGGGCGCCGATCTCCACGTTGATCGTGGGGTACTCGGCCAGCAGCGCCACCACCCGGTTCAGCTCCAGATAGCTCTCGGGCTTCAGATCCCACTTCGCGACATCGAAGAAGATGTTGTTGATCTTGAACGTCGTTCCGCGTGTGATCGCCGACTCGATGGACATCACCTTGAGGTCCTGGCGCATCTTCGTGCCGCGCTCGACGGCGCGTGCATCCAGATCGGCGGGGGTAGGGATGTAGTCGCGGTTGATCGCCGTCAGGTGATAGGCGCGTCCCTCCGGCAGCTCCAGCTCATAGCGTCCGTTGTTCGATGTGCGGACGGTCTTGATCGGCTCGCCGGTCGCTGCGTCCTCGATGCGCACCTCGGCCGGCACTCCGGCCCCGTTCTCGTCGGTGACGGTGCCGACAAGGGTGGAGGGGGGGAGCCGCAGCGTGAAGTCGTGCAGCACCGTATCGCCCTTGCGGGCGGAGGTCAGATCGATCGATTCGGTCAGCGGCAGATAGCGCCCGCCGTTGATCTCGGCCTCGTAGCGAACCCCCTCGGTCACCTCCGTCTCGAACTCGCCGGTGGCGCGATTCGGCGTAACGATCTG
Organism: uncultured Alphaproteobacteria bacterium; assembly: GCA_964549365.1. Taxonomy (GTDB): domain Bacteria; phylum Bacteroidota; class Ignavibacteria; order OLB7; family OLB7; genus JAFDZV01. The sequence goes on along the minus strand of CAZJYH010000193.1, from coordinate 1,287 downwards.
CGGCTTGCCGCCGCCGGTCCGCAGGGCGATCGGCACCGACGCCGGATGCCCCGCGTCGTCGCGCATGCGGCCCCGCAGAATCGTCACGGCCTCCATCTGCAGGCGCGAGTCGTAGACGATTTCGTACTGGGTGGTCACGTCGGCGCCGATGTCGTCGAGGATGGAGTTGAACGGCTGCGTGATGTTGTACTCGCGGCCGAGCGACAGGCGCGTCATCACCGCGCCGTTGTTGCTGCAGGGGTTGCCGATGGTGTACAACCGGGCCCCCGTGTTCCAGAGCATGTCCACCAGGTCCGGCTCGTTCAAGCGGGCGTTGTCCTGCACGGCCCAGTCGTCGGTGATGAGCAGGAAGACGCGCTGCGCTCCCGGACGGAAGTTCATCTCGGTGGCCGCCTTGATCGCGAGGGTCGTGATCTCGTCGTTGCCGATCGCGTCGGCGTGCGCTGCGAACTCGTTGAACGTGCCGATGTCGCTGGTGGGGTGAAGCGTGTCGTAGATCATCGCGCCGTACATCACACCGCCGATCCTGTAGTCGGCGCCGCGGGCCTGCATCGATGAAACGAACGTCTGCACGTTGGTGCGCACGGCCTGAATCTCGTCGCGCATGCTGGCCGAGCAATCCAGCAGGATCACGATGTCCACCGGCACGTTGAATGTGGAGTCGAGCGGGCGAACCGAACGGATGGTGGTCTGCGCGTCGCGGAAGGAGAAGTCCTCCTTCTTCAGACCGCGGACGTTTCGGCCGGCGGCATCGGTTGCCTGCACGATCACCGACACCTGCGGATACTTCGATTGATCGACACTCTGCACGCCGATCGAATAGCCCTGGCGGCTGACGAGCTGCAGCGAATCGCCGCGCATCAGCTCGCGGCTGCGCACGTTCGTGGCGTAGTACTCGCGACGGATCTCCTTGTACAGGGCCTCCGGGTTCGGCGACATCTCCTGAAGCCGTTGCGCGAGCGGAGGATAGGGGGCGCCGGCACGCTTGACGACGTCCATCAATCCGCTCGGCGTATCGAACTGCTTGCCGGTCGGCTCGCATGGCCGCACCAGGGCATCGCGCGACTGCGCGGCGTCGTCGGTCTGATATCGATAACTGAGTCCCGCCGGGGCATACGCGCGGTTCGGGGCCCAGCCGCGGGAATCACGACGGGCGACCGGCGACCCATACTCGGGGGCCGGGTCGAGCGGAGAGGGCTCGATCGATCCATACCGCAGCACGATCGCGCCGCCGGTGTGTGCTTCCGGCGCGAGATCCGCGTACGCGCCGGCTCCCATCGCCGCATC
>CAZJYH010000192.1:4898-8381 GCA_964549365.1 uncultured Alphaproteobacteria bacterium | reverse complement strand
CGGACCGTGACGATGCCCGACTGGACGGAGCCCTTCGCGCGCACGATCGACGCGGCCAGGAAGTACGTCGTCTCGGGCACGCTCGAGAGCGTCGATTGGAACGCGGAGCTGGTGCGCGGCGATCTGGGAGAGGCCGTTCAGCGGCTCAAGGAGCTGCCGGGGAAGGGGTTGTTCACCGGTGGCGTGACGCTGCCGCTGGCGCTGGCGGAGCTGGGGTTGATCGACGAATACGAGTTCGTGGTGCACCCCCGGATTGTGGGCCACGGGCCGACGCTGTTCGCGGGGCTCTCGAAGCTGGTGGACCTGAGGCTGGTGAACCGGCTGGAGTTCGCGTCGGGGGCGGTGGTGCTGCGGTACGAGCCGCGGAGGTAGCCGGCTTGCGTGCCGCCCGTCCGGTGCGGAGGCATGAGGAACGCGGGCGTTTAAGCCGGCGTTGCATATGTTTGCGAGCGTTGGTCCGGAGTTTTACTCGGGGCCCATTCATTACGATTGCGGAGCGCAACTCCGCGACAATGTTGAACTATCAGGGAGCGAGACGTTCATGAGCCTGACCCTCGACCATGTTGCCCTCGTCGTCCGCCGGCTCGAGCCGGTGCTGGAGCGGCTCGAAGGGCTGGACGCCGGACCTGTCGAGGACTTTCCCAGCGAAGGCACGCGGGAGGTCTATGTGGGGGCCGGCACGGCCCGGCTGCTGCTCATGGAGCCGACCAGCGCGAAGGGCCCATACGCGCGCGCGCTCGCGAAGCGCGGCCCGGGCCTGCATCACGTGGCACTGAACGTCCCCGATCTGGAGGGGTTTCTCGGTCGTGTCCGCGGCTGGCTTGTGGTCCCCGCCTGCCTGCCGGATCTCGCCCGAACGCGCACGGCGTGGCTTGCCCGCCCCGGAGTGCCGACCCTGCTCGAGATCAACGAGGGCGATCCCGCCGAGGGAACGCCGTTCGTCGAGACGGTGGAGCTGCCCGGCCTCCTCCCGGTCGATCCGCGCCCGGCGATGGAAACATCAAGCGACAACCATGTGTGGCTGACGATCGCGGGCCGGCGCTACGCGGTGAGCGAGCTGACCCGCTGAACCTCTTGATCGCTCGGTCGCGGAGCACGACTCCGCGACAACGGAAGCGACAACGAGCATGAGCGTTCGGCGGGAGTTTCACTCCCGCCGCCGTCGCTTCTTCGGAGTCATACTCCGCGGCATTCGTACCGATCCGATTGGGAGTCCAACTGCCACGTCGCGGAGCACAACGCCGCGACAACGTTGAATAGTCAGGTGGAGCTTCACGTCATGAGCACTTCAGAGTCGAACACCCAGTCCGCGGTGGAGCGGCGTGCGGCGGAAGCCCGGTTGCGTGAGCTCGTCGACAAGTTCGCGCCCGAGCAGCATCAGCTCGTGGCCACCGTGCGACGATTCCTGAAGAAACGTCTGCCCACCGCCTGCGAGGTGGTGTACGAGTATCGCGACTGCTTCGTGATCAGTTGTTCGCCGAACGAGCACGGATACGACGGCATTTTTGCAATCCGCGGGAGCGCGGAGGGCGTGAAGCTGTACTTCAATTATGGCAAGGGATTGCCCGATCCCGCGAAACTCCTGAAGGGCACCGCCACCCAGACGCGCTGGATTCTGCTGGAGGGCGCCTCCACCCTCGCCCGACCGGAGGTCGTGAGCCTGGTCGACGAGGCGATCGCTCGCAACGACATTCCGTTTGCGGGCACCGGTCGCGGGTCGGTCGTCATTCGTTCGAAAGCGGCCAGGGCGCGGTAGCAGCTGTGCCCCACCTTACTGCCTGTTGAATCGCTGCGGCGCCACGGACTCTTCAACAACAATCGGATGGCGGCTGCCCAGGCTGAGCCGCGGAACGCGATGATGTAGCTTGGGGCGACAACGTCTCTGTTTCCGGACTCGTCCTTGTGCGTTCCTTCCCTTGGCAAAGCATGTCCTGTCGCAGATCCCGACGTGTCGGGGAGCGTAGCGAGGGAGGAGGGTCAGGAGGGGTTCGCCGCTCGGCTCCCGCGCTCCGGCACTGCCGCCTCGTCAGGTATATAGTTGCCTTCACAAACACCAATACAACGATCCATGGCCTTCATCGCATGCCCCGCCGATCTCCCCGGCATCTACGGACCGCTCGCCTTCCGACCTGAGACGGCCGAGCCCATGCGGCTCTTCACACAGGCGCTGATGCGCGGGCCTTCATCGCTGACCGTCGCCGAACGCGAGCTGATCGCCGCGTACGTCTCGCGGCTGAACGAGTGCTCGGTCTGCTACAACCCCCACGCCAGCCCCGCGCGCCACCTCTTCGGCCACGAGGGCGCGATGGCGGATGTCGCGATCGAGAATCTCGACGAGGCGCCGATCACCGAGAAGCTCCGCGCCCTGCTGCGCATCGCCGCGAAGGTGCAACGCGACGCACGCTCGGTGACGCAGGCCGATGTGGACGCGGCGCGCGCGTTCGGCGCGGACGACATCGCGATCCACGATACCGTGCTGGTGGCGGCCGCGTTCTCGATGTTCAATCGCTACGTGGACGGGCTTGGAACCGAGGCGCCGACCGACCGCGAGGCCTACGATGCCACCGCCGCGCGCCGTGCGGCCCAGGGATACGAGCCGCCGGAGTGAGGCGGGGGCGTGGGGGTGATGTGCCTCGGGCAACGTCTGACCAGGCAGTTCACAGACATGGAGTTGGCGGGCATTATGGAACAGGAATTTGCTGAGCGGTTCGCCAACGAGTGGATCGCGGCGTGGAACTCGCACGATCTCGATATGTCCTCTCCCGTCATCCCGATGCTGGTCGGCGAGCCCTCCGGAATATTGCGGGGCAAAACAACCGTAGGTGCCTACTGGGCAAAAGCGCTGCGGAGATCACCGGATCTTCACTTCCAACTCGTGACGGTGCTGGCCGGCGTGGACAGCGTGACGATCTACTACAAGGGGCATAGGGGACTCTCCACCGAGGTTCTGCATTTCGGTCCAGGCGCCAAAGTGCAGGCAGCCTTCGCGCACTACGCGGAGAGCCCGCAGCAACGTGCTCTCTAGCTCCACGCGAGTCGTCATCATCGAGTCGGCACGCTACCCCGCGCATCCAACGGACGCCGCCGGCGCTGAGCCGGACCATATACTCGACGGCACCACGGAGATTCTTCTCCCCTCCTTGCCAGGCATGTCCTGAGCATCGCGAAGGAAGGGGTTAGCCCCGATGAGTACATCAGGAGAGCAGGGAGTTCTTCGGAAAGGCTTCGCATGGTGACAACGACCGCCCCACTCCGGCACTCAGAAACCCCTCCTGACCTCCCCTTTGGAAAAGGGGAGGGACGCAGCCGATAATGTAGACACTACACTCCCCTCTACTTCCTCCCCCTCTTTTCCAAAGCCTGTCCTGAGGATCGCGAAGGAAGGGGGCCGGGGAGAGTTCACGTGGTACCGTCAAGTACATAGTTGCCTTGAGGAATGCGTCCTGCTCCGGGATACGCACAATCTTCATGATCACAGGCCGC
>CAZJYH010000192.1:0-4888 GCA_964549365.1 uncultured Alphaproteobacteria bacterium | reverse complement strand
ACTGAGCGTCGGAGACGCGACCTATCTATAGGCCCGTGCTGATCACCGGATTTCAAGCGCCGTAGGTGCGGCCTGTCAGGGTATGACCACCGTGGAGCCGTGCAAACCGAGACACTACCACTCCGGAACATCGGGAGGTCGGGAGTCGTATGTTTGCAACGTTCCGTGCAGGAGTTGTGCGCGGGCGTTGCGGGTAAGTATATAGTTATACAACCTAGAGACCGATCATGAACGAAGAAATCTTACAACAGATATTTAGATTTCTTCTTCCAACACAACAGGAAGAAGAAGAGATTGAAAAAGGAGCCATGAAGCTTGCCGACGCTGGTTGGGCATTGTGTCCAGTGCTCCCGCCAAAGCATTTCCAGGAAATTGCTGATACAGAATACACGAACGACGAACTAAACCAAATCATGGTGGAGTTCTATACGACCGACAACGGGATTTATCTAAATGAGCTAATTCAAACGACCCTGCTCGAAAGCTCTCATTTGTCAGATTGGCAAATCACCATATCCCAGTCAAAAGTCGCCTATGATGCGGAGCTTTATAATGTAGTGGTGCCAGCCCTGTTTACGGTTGTGGAGGGCTTCTTGTCCAAATTGGTCGGCACCTATGCCACGAACAACGTCCGCATGATTGGCCCGACAAAAGCTAAAGCTACGGGAAATCACAAGCACAGATTTGATAAATCTACTTGGTTGACCATTTTCGCCATAGTCAACGATCTTTATCAAAAAAGCGATTTCTCAGGATCCGCCCCGACGCAAATCAATCGCCATTGGGTGCTGCATGGTCGTCACACACAAAATCAAGCAAAAATTGATGCTATCAAATTATTCAACCTTCTTGGTGCGATGAGCTTAACAGTCGCACACTAATGGATTACCCCGTTCCTATACTCACCTGACGACACAACCACAATCACGACTCTCAAAGAAACCCTCGCGCAGATCGAAGCCCTCCGCAACGAAAAGCGCCGCACACAGAACGGCTGCCCTCATAACTCAGAACCCATCACTCATAACCGCATCCCCCCTAATACCTCCCCCCAACCTCCCTCTCCCCACCCTCCGCCAGGCGCGGCAGCGACGCCGGGCGCGCGGCCGCCTCCCCGGAGGTGTCGGTGAGCGAGCGGATGAACGCCACGATCGCCGCGCGCTCCTCCGCGGTCAGGTCCAGCCGATCGGCGCTCAGGGTCTGGCGCGGCGGCGCGGCGCCCAGGCCGGCCCCGCCGCCGTGATCGTAGAAGGTCACCACATCCTCCAGCGTCGCGAACGCGCCGTTGTGCATGTAGGGGGCGGTCAGCTCGGCGTTGCGGAGCGTCGGCGTCTTGAACGCGAAGCGGTCGATGTCGATGCCGTGCACGCGGAAGCGCCCGGGGTCCGGATCGAGGGCGGGCGCCACGGTGTCGAAGTGCGTCGTGGTGCCGATGATCTCCATCTCGCTCTCGGCATACTGCGGCGGCCGGGTGCCGTTGAACAGCGGCGCGAAGTGGCAGGTGCCGCAGCGGGCCTTCCCCATGAACAGATTGAAGCCGTGCCGAACGTCCGCGCCGATCGTGTCCAGCTCCCGGCGCACGTACCGATCGAACGGCGAGTTCATCCGCACCAGCGTGCGCAGATACGCCGCAAGCGCCATGCGCATGCGCTCCTCGGTGACGGGCCCCGCGTCCGCCGGGCCGAACGCCTCGGTGAACCGCCGCGCGTACTCCGGGCTCGCGGCAAGCGCCCGCGCGGCGCGATCGAACGAGCCGTGCATCTCCGCCGGGTTGGCCACCACGGCGGCCGCCTGATCCTCCAGGAACGTCACCCGCCGATCGTAGAAGTGCCCCGCCTGCAACGCCGCGTTCAGCAGCGTGGGCGCGTTTCGCTCCACGACGCCCTTGAAGTCGAACGCGATGCTCCGCTCACGGCCGTCGGCGAAGGCGCGCTCCGGCTGATGGCACGACGCGCAGGAGCGCATGCCGTTACCGCTCAGGATCGGATCGAAGAAGAGCAGCCGCCCCAGCTCGGCGCGGGCGCCCGTCCCACGCTCGGCGTACCCGGGGGCGAACGCCCACGGGTCGAACGAGTCCCCGGAGAACATCGTGACGGCGCGGGGCGAGAACGGACGCCGCTCCGTCGGGACCGGCACGCCCAGGGCGCGCTGCGTTTCGGTGACGGCGCGAATCAGCGGGTCAGCATACGCCCGGATGAACGCCAGGCGGTCGAACGCGAGGAAGCCGCCCCCCTGCTCCAGCGCCCGCTCCGCGCCGTCGAGCAGCGCCGCGGTGGTGCTGTCGAGCCCGGGCGCGCTCTCGCGCACCAGCGGCGCGTAGAGCAGGTACGTGGCGCGCAGCGAGCGCACCACTTCCGCGGACTCGGCGATCCCGCTCCGGACGATCGGCGCATCGAACCCGCTCAACCCGAGCGAGGCCATCCGGGCGATCGCCTCGCGCATCGCGTCGAAGACATGCGCGTCGTCGATGTGCAGCGCCGCGGCGTAGGCGCGAAGGCGCCGCACCGATGAACGGAGCACACGCAAATCGGAGCGGAGCGTGTCGGCCTGCGTTTCGGTAAGGCCGGCGTCACCCAGCCGCTCCTCGATCGCCTGCAGCCCCTCCGGCGGCGCGGCGATCTGGTTCGGGTCGTCTTCCTCCACGATCGGGATCGGCGCGCCGTTGATCGCCTCGGCCGTGGCGGGGGCATAATGCGCGGCGAGAAACTCGATCCCCTTGTACGCCCGGCGCGCGGCAACGAACGCGCGCAGCACCGCCTCACCGCGCGCGGCCGGCGCCGTGTTGCTCCCGACCACTGAATCCAGCACGGCGAGCGTCCGCTCGAATCGGTCGATCCCGGCGATGTACCGCGAGCGCAGCTCGTAGGCGCGCCCGCGCTCCCGCTCCGGTACGGTCCGGCCGTTGCAGGCCGCAAGGAGCAGAACGGCGAGCAGCAGTACCGCCGGGAGCACTGCGGCGAGCATGATGGTGCGGAGCATTGCGGCGTGGGGAACGAACGCGGCGGGGAGCCGTTTGTGCGTCATGGAATCCTCTCGACGGGGAAATGGCGGAGGCAACGCGAGGGCCGCGCGGGCGTACGATGCCGGCGCGGCCCTCACAAACAATGGAATGTTCCTGCGTGGAATGATCAGGGAGTTATCGCGGAAGCCCCTTGATGATCACGACCTGGCTGGCCTGATCCTCGGCCGTGCGCAGCGTGCCGCCGTCGGGATTCTTGTAGCGGGCTCCCTTCCACGTGTGCGGCTGGATGCAGAGCATGAACGTGTTCGCGATGCCGGTCTGATCCGAGATATCCACCAGCGCGCCGTACTCCCACGAACCGAACTTGGAGTCGCCGCCGGCGTTGTACTTCGCGTCGCCGCGGTGATGATCCAGCTCCGTGGCCACCTTCAACGTCCCGGCGGCGATGTCGTACTGGTAGATGTACGAGTCGTGCGCCTCGTCGCCGTAGCCGTTCGGATCCTCCTGCACGTAGACGTAGTTCTGCGTGACGCAGATGTTGTCCGGGTTCTGGAAGGTCTTGGCGATGCCGGCGCGATCGTCGCCGTCGAGCACCGGCTCCAGCGTTCCCTTCGTGGGATCGGAGGCGTCGAGCGTGAGGCGATAGACGCGGCCGTACTTCGTGCGCGACTTGTCGGCGTTGGCATCCTTGTAGTCCTGCCCGGTGACGGTGAAGTAGATCTCACGTCCGCGCCCGGCCCCCTTGCGGTAGTCCACATCCTCGACGCGGCCGAACGAGATCGCCTTCAGCTCCACACCCTTCGCGTTGATCTGCGCGCCGGTCAGCGACGCCTGGTTATCGATCTTCCGGAAGGCGACGTTGTAGCTGGTGCCGACCTGCATGTCGGTCTCCTTCATGTTGTCGTCGGTGCGGGCCAGCACGTACAGGCCACCGCCGGCGAGATCGCCGACCGTGTTCGACATGTACATCGCCACCTGCCCCCCCTGCGGGCCCGAGTCGTCGTCGGTGATCACGATCACCGTCTTCCCCGAGTAGGCATCCTTCGGCAGCGGCAGGGCGTTCTCCGCGCTCCAGTGCCCGAAGGCCGGCAGCGGGTTGGACTGGCCGACGGCGCCGAACGGATCGATCGCATGCACCATGGACTCCGAGCCGCTCTCGCCGCAGGTGAGGTACGTCGGGCCGAAGCCGTGCTCGGCCGGCGTCACCATCGTCGCCGAGCAGAGGCGCCACTTCCCGTTGTCGGAGTTGACCAGGTATTCCCCCCTGGTCGGCTTGAACGTCTTGTCCAGCGTGATCCGCGACACCGAGAAGTTGTCCTCGTTGTTCACCAGCATCGTGAACGTGCCGTCGGTGTTCTTCAGCAGTCCGGCGCCGTCGGCCGATCCGCCGAAGATGAACGCCGGGCTGGCGGCCAGCGTGTCGTCGCTGGAGAGGAGCGAGAAGAACTCGAGGCCGCTCACGTCCTTCGCCTTCAACAGCGCCGGCGTTACCGAGCGGTTCTTCAATTCCACCGAACCGGCCGGGGCACTGGTGGAGCTGTCGCTGCATCCGGGGGCCGCGAGGCCGAGGCCGGCGATGAGCGTGGCAAATGCGGTGCGTTTGAGAAGCTGCATAGCGATTATGGCATGAGATGTGATCGCCGGGGGACGTGCGCTGCGCGCCTGGCGCAACCTGATCCGGCGCTTCGATGGCCTCAAACTATTCCCACATTATTACCGGAACGTAAGGCCGGGGTAACCGAACTGTTATCAGCCGGCGATGGCGGTGGCGGCCGGAGCCGAAGCCCCGCCCATTCTCTATCCTCTTCTCTCCGTAGCTCGGCTTTGTCCAAGGCAACTAGATATCTGAGGGGAAGGTCAGGAGGAGTGGCGTCTCGGTTTGAGCAATGAATGCCCCACCGGCATGGTACTGCCTCCTTGATCACA
>CAZJYH010000191.1:0-8391 GCA_964549365.1 uncultured Alphaproteobacteria bacterium | reverse complement strand
TGTGGATCGAGGCGCCGGTACTTGCGGCATTTGTTGGTGAATTGGAAGACCTGGAGCGGGATCGACGCGGATCCGCGACCTTGACCAGCATGAGCCCTGATGAATTTCGCTTCGTGGTTCGTGTTGTCGATGCAGCCGGACATACTACGGCTTCCGGATTCCTGCGGCGGTGCCGCTATGGTAGTTACGCCCCGATTGAGGCCTGCGTCGGTTTCGACATCGAGTTCGAGCCTGACCAATTGCCTTCGCTTTTGCTCGACGCTCGTCGTCTGATCCGTGCGCGATTCGAGTGAAGCGGCCCACGGCAGTGACGTCAAATCCGTCCCGGATCCCTGACAAATGTTTCCAGGAATCACATGGACGATCTCGAAACAGCCATACGCGAATTTTCGCCGTTGGAAGGAAATTGGCTTCAACTCGAGCGCTTCTTCGAGCAGGCGTTTAACCATTCAGATCCGACGAGATATTATCGCGCCATCTTCGATTTGTTCGAACGATTCCCTGATGACGACGGCGCCGGAGTGTTCTGGTCCGCGTTGCACGGCATGGAGGCGGTCGGTGGCTATGAAGAACTGCTGTTGCAGTCGTTCCGCCGTCATCCTACAATCATGACCGAGGCGATGCTGTACCGCATTCGGAATTCCGGCGGGACGGACCTCTGCGGGACAGCGCTCTCGGATCTGATTGCGATCGATCCGTCGAGCTGACCTTGGATCTCACGTGGGATCCTGCAGCGTATCCCGGTGCGGAATCCGCTCGACCGGTATCTGGAGAGGATACATGAGTTCCCCCACCTCTGATTATGACATGGCGCCTCGTGCGCCGCTTGTCGCCTGCGCGTGCGTATCGCAGGCATCACGCAGCCTTCACACAATATGAACAACTCACCGAAGGATCGGCCCATTCTGCCGCACGAAATCGACGATCTCACGTGGTATATCTTCCATAATTACTCGACGTTGATGACGAAGGCCGAGGCGGCCGCGTACAGGATGCTGGTACTGGGAGCGAAGGCCGGGAGGTCGTCCGCTGGAATGCAGGAGCGTCTCGGCCGGGTGATCGAGGCCGCGGCGGAGTATGCCGAGGGATTGCTGGACCGGGGCGCGCGGGAGTTTCTCGTCGCGACGAGGGATCGCATCCTCCGTGACCATGCGCGCGAGTTGGTGCTCAATCGGTGCTCGAAGTGCGGCGCGCCGGCGCGAACGCCGTCCGCCTGCCTCTGTCCGGCGTGCGGCCACACCTGGTATGAGTTGCGAGGATCATGAGCACGCGATTCGGCCGATGCATCGCGCGGGGGGGAGCGCCCTGCACAATCTTCCTGCCGCACCTGCGACACAGTGATGTTCGGCGATCCCGCCCCGGAGCATCGTGTGATGCCCGGTAGTATATTCGGCTCGTTCCTCGTCCCGGCTCCTTGGTGGAGCGTGGCGGGGAAGGGAAACGTCGACGCATCGCACACGCCATGCCCTGTGAATGCCCACAACTTCCGGCGATCGTCAAGCTCGATCATCATCCAGGCATTGAGCGCGATGCCGAGGAGTTGGAGCGCCGTGGTTGGCTCCAACTGGTTCGCTGCAGGACCTGCGGGGGGCTGTGGTCGCTCGATGGGTGGGACAAGCTGCAGCGGCGGTTCGCGATCAAGCTGTCGCGGCGGGAAGGATGGAGCGAATTCGACACGACGCCGTTGCGCAAGGAGTATCTCGTGCGGTCGCGCGGCGGCGTGACGGTTGAACGTTGTTCGTGGCGGGACTGCGATCGGCCACGGGTCAAGGGCGTCGTGTACTGTGTCGACCATCTCTACGAAACCGGAGCGAGAGAATAGGACGTGGCCGGAGAGAGAGCGAGGCACGGGATCATTCCCCGGCACACGGCACATATTCAAACCACGGAGGGATCATCGCATGGGAGCATGGGGAGCGGGAAGTTTCGACAACGACGACGCAGGCGATTGGCTCGGTGAACTGTCCGTTGCCGATGGCACGGACATTCTGGAGGAAGCGTTCGCGTGTGTCACCGAATGCGACGGATATCTGGAGGCGCCCGAATGCTCCGTCGCGATCGCTGCCGCCGAGGTGGTCGCCGCAATGTGTGGACAGCCGGGTGTCGATCCTCCGGAGGAGATCGGCGCGTTCGTGGCACGGGTCGCGTCGGCGCCGTCTCCAGGACTTGTAGCCCTGGCGGGCAGGGCGCTCGATCGGGTCAGGACCGACTCGGAACTTCGGGAACTCTGGGACGAGAGCGAGGAGGGAGCGCAGTGGCATCAAGCGGTTGCGGAGTTGGAGGGGCGATTGAGATGACAAATCCGCCGCTTCATGGAGTCGGTAGTTGATGATGACGATGGCCTGGTCCGATGGGTGGATATTGCTGGCGGTCATCTACGCGGGAGGAGGCGAGGCCGCTTCGCTTGAGGCAGTCGTTGCCGCGGCGGACTACATCAACCATGCCATTCTGACGGTGGAGGAGATGCAGGGGGCGCTTGCGCGGTTGACTGCAAAGGGCTACATCATTTTTGCGGAGGAGCAGATATCACCGTCCGAACAGACGATGGCATATTATCGCAGCATCGCGGGGCCGCGACGCAAAGTTTTCGATGAACTCGATGATATTCTCGCATTTATCCGCACGACGGAACCGGAGTCGGATGCGGCGCCGAAGCAAGCGACCGTCGAAAGCCCCGGTCCTGGTATCTCACGTGAGGCCTTCGATGCTGCAGTGGAGCGCTATTTGGCCCGTCACCCGGGACCAAAGAGAAGGCATTGATATACTTGAGCCACAAGACGATGGAGAGGCATCCAACGAAGGAGAACTCCCCGCATGTCATCCCGATCGAAGATCCCGGCTCGTCGGGAACGAAGTGAGGGATCTGCACACGCCGGTGGCATGGATCCTTCACCCTCGCGTTGCTGGGGTTTGGGATGACGAACCGGTGCTATCGAGAACAGGCCGTGTTCTCCAGGTGCGCAAGGTATATTAATGCCAAGTATTATGGCCGGTACCGTTTTTGAGATCGAAGGCGTGTTGCTGATAGATGGGCGCGGGTATCTGCTTGCTCCCGTGCTGGACCCCGACGCACGGTTCGCGCCGTTCTCGAACTCGACGCTCGATGGTTATTCAGTGGAACAATGGCTCGACGTGCCGCGCGCGCTGGATGTGAAGGGTGCGCAGCGGCACGACCTGTTCGCATTCTGCCTGAAGAGCGCCGCCGACATCCGGCATTTTCGTATCGGGCTCCGCGTCGCACTGATCTAGCGGCTGTACGTCCCGTTCCATTCCCGCATCTGGATATCGATGTCCTCATCCCGTCGTCCGCAACGAACCGTGCAGGCCCGTCACATGTTGACGGCCGTGACGCTTTTCGCCGCGCTGTCGGCATGCTCCCGTCTGCCGGACAAGAGTCCGGATGCCCAGCGGGGAGCGACACCCGCTGCAGCCGGCCGTACCGATCCCCTGGCGAGCTTTGCGCTGCTCATCCCCGGTGTTTGGCGGCAGACGGCCGCCAGCGGACAGAGCATGTATCACACGTGGCATTGGGGACCGGGTCGGGGTTCGATTCGCCGGATGACCGTCGGGGCCGGTGCGAACGGCAAGCCCTGGTACGAACTGCAGGTTTTCTACCGGCACCCGAAGCGCCGGCAGGTGTGCGTGCTGGGCCTGAGCCCGTTCGCCCGGGGCGTGAGCGAGGGGACGATTCGGTTCGAGGGAGATCATGCCGATGGTGTCGCCGATCTCTACCAGCTCGGCGTGCATCGCAGGATGGGCCTACGTTGGGCGTTCGACGGTCCGGATCTGTACCACGACACCCTGCTCGAGGCGACCGGCCAGGACGGTTTCGAGCCCCTCGTTGTGTTCGACAATGTCCGCATGACATCGGCCGCCGCGCCCCGCCCCGCCTTTGTTGAAGGGGCGAAGCCGTCGGGCTACCTCGAGGCGTTCAAGCCGTTCCTCGGCCACACGTGGGAGGGCAACGGCGAGTTGTCCGATGGTGGTGCGATTCAAACCCGTACGACACTCGAGTGGATTCCGATCGTCGACGCGATATATGTGCGCGTGACGGTCCCGACCACCGAGGGCGAGCCGGCGCACCTGTTGGACGCGTACATCTACCATCACACCGGAGCCGGAGTACTGCGTTGCCTCGCGCATTCGAACACGGGAGGTGTGTACGAGGGGGATGTGTCGGTGGCCGAAGACGGCGCAGTGCAGATGGACCTGAACGGCTACGAGGGGGAGAGGAGTGGCCGATACATCGTGCGCCTGGGCTTCGAATCGGATGGGACCGTTCGATCCCGCATCCGGTCCGCGGATGGCAACGCGCGCGCGCTCATCCTCGATCTCCTGCACAGGAAGCAGGGAACGAAGTCGGAATGAATCACACTCGAGCGTCATGGAGTATTCGATTGACCTGATACCCGCGGCGATCTATCTGCTGGTGCCGTTTCTCGGAGCCGGCGCGTTTCTCCTGCTCTGCCGCCGGATGGCACGGCTACGGATTCCGTCGCCGCCGTATTGGCCGTGGTTCATTCTCGCCGGCGCGTTCGGCGGTTGGTTGCTCGTGGTGCTGACTGCGTTGTGGTGGCAATGGTCGGGCATGGCTTCGATCGGAGTCTTCACGCTGGTTCTGATCGCGCCGGTCGTCGCGGCGGCCCTGGCGTTGCGTCTGCGGGAGAGCCGCACGTTGTCCCGGTTCCATCGTCGCGCGTTTGTTGCCGCCGTCGGCTACAGCCTCTCGATGCTCGCCGCAATTCTGGTGTGGGCTGTTGCCGCATGCTTCCGGTAGAGTTGCGATGGTACCGCCGGAGTGTCGAAGGAGCCGTGCCCGGCACTCTGGCCGTCCCACTGATCGAAGGATCGCGAGCCGTATATTCGGCACGTTCCTCGCCGCAGGGGCCTGGCGGAGCGCGGCGGGGGAGAAGTCATCAGACCCCGTGAAGGCTCGATGAAGCGCACCTGGACAATTATCGGCGTCGCGGATGTGGCGCGCAGCTTTGCATGGTACCGGTCGCTGCTCGGCCTGCCGACGGCCGCTCCCGCCCATGACTATTTTGGGCAGATCCTCGACACCGACGGGACGGTTCTGCTCTGTCTCCACCGATGGGGCGCCCACGAGCATCCCTCATTGATGAGCCCCGAGCATGCGACCGCCGGCAACGGCCTCCTCCTGTTCTTCCGCGTGGACGACTTCGCGGAGGCGCTGATTCGGGCGCGTCCGCTCGCCGTGTTGGACGGGGAGCCCCATATCAACCCGAGCACCGGCACCATGGAGTTCTCACTCCGTGATCCGGACGGCTATTACGTCACGATCAGCGCGCTCGACGCGGCCTGACCCGCCGCACATTTCCAACCTGAGACGACCATTCACATTTCGAGAACATCATGCCGATATCCGACATCGCCATACCGATACTCCCCAGCCGCTCCGTGGACGACACGGTGGCATTTTACCGGCAGTTGGGCTTCGAGGGAGGCGTTCATGGCCATGGTGATTATGCCATCGTGACGCGCGGTCCCGTGGAGCTGCATTTCTTCACGCACCGTGAGCTTCGTCCCGATGAATCGTCCGCGATGTGCTACATCCGCGTTGCGGACGTCGAGAGCATGTACCGCGATTTTTCTTCGGCGGAGCTTCCGCGGCACGGAATCCCGCGGCGGGACGTGCTGGAGGAGAAGCCGTGGGGGATGCGGGAGTTCGCCGTCGTCGACCCCGACGGCAACCTGATTCGCATCGGGCAGACGCTTCAATGAAAAATGTGGAATGAGGAATTTGGTGCCGACGGGTCGTTCGGAAGCTCGACACCGTAGCAGGTTCTCATGCCAAGCGGCGTTTCGTACGCGATGGTTCTGTGTTCAGCGAGGGTGGTAGCAATTATCCAGACACGACATGTACGACGTTGACGATACAGACCGCGTAGTCGAATTGGAGCACGTGCCGCAATCATCCGTCGGGGCGCCGGTTCCGTTCCTTATGAGCGATGAGCATGAGCTTGTGCTCGCCTACTACATGCAGGAGACGCCGCCTGATTGGGATGGCGGAACCGTTCGCGTCGTCGGGCCGGCCGACGCCGATGAACCGGTGGCCATCATCAAGTTCAGCCTTTGTCATGCGCATATGTTCGGACCGCCGAACGATGAGGCCTTCGATGGACATCCGCTCGCGGATCGCGGGCTGAAGCCGTACGGTGTGTTCGAGGTGACGAATTCCTCGTGGATTCGCCGTCTCGAGCGAATGAATTCCGTTCATCCATCTCATCGTCCCGAGGCCTTCTGGAAATTGCGTCACGTGATCTTCACCTTTCACGACACGACGTTCGAGTGCGTGTGTGACGGGTTCGAGGTGGCCGTGACGCGCGGTTCGATCGTGTCGGTTGTCCCGGAGATGGTGCGGCTGCTACGACGACTGTCCGTATAACCTGCGGCCCCACACTCGATCGGAAAACTATGGAAGTTGAGCGACCAGACCCCATGACACGCGATGAACTGATCGACAAGATCGCCCGGGCGTTCGCAAATGTGCCGTATCCCGGTGATGACGACCTGACCGGGAGCACCTACGGCGATGAGCCGGCTGCCCTGGTCCGGGAGTTTTCCGGAAATACGGATTGGCGGACGCTCGACGCGGAGTTTTTGAACGGCGCCCCTGACGGCTGGGCGAGCGCGTTGTCGTTTTTCTCGGACAATGCGTATCGGTTCTTTCTTCCGGCGTATCTCATCGCCGATGTCCGCGCGGAACTCGATGCCTGCGATCCGGTATCTCGATTGTGCTCGAGTCTGACGGTGACCGGAGGGGCGGTGAAGCTCGCGAAGGTCTGGGGTGGTGGCACGATGGGCGTTCGCGCCCGCGCGGAGTTCGACCGCTATGATGCCGAGCAGGTCGCCGCTGTTGTGGCCTATCTCCAATGGAGGCTCGAAGCAGCCGACCACTACGACCCGTGCATCGAGCAGGCCCTCGACCTCTATTGGTTGAAGCGGGTGGAGGGCTGATGAATCGCGTGGAAATGTGCTGAGCGAACGGCACACGTGAGCCGGCATAGCGGAGCCTGCGTGCGATCCACTCGACCGCGACCCCTTCCACAACAATGCAATGAACCCATGACGCACACGCAGGAGAACGCAGGAGCCGGAGATGCGAACGACCCGGTGCTCGACTGGCTGCTCGACGCCGATCCGTCGATCCGCTGGCAGATCATGCGCGATCTGACCGACACGCCGGCGGAGGCGGTAGCGGCAGAGCGGGCGCGCGTCGAGAGGGAGGGATGGGGGGCGCGGCTGCTTGATGCGCAGCGTCCCGACGGACAATGGGGCGATGGGGTCGCCCTGCCGTTCTGGTGGACGAATATGTACACGCTCGTCTTCCTGCGCGACCTCGGGCTCGACCCTGCTGGCGAGCGTGCGCGCGCGGCTGTGGACCTCGTTCGAGCCCATGTGACGTGGGGGCCCGAGTGGGGGCACGCTCCGTTCTTCGAAGGGGAGGTGGAGCCGTGCATCAACGGGCGCGTGCTGGCGCTCGGCGCATACTTCGGCGAGCGCAGCGATCGCCTGCTGGAGCGGCTGTTGAGTGAACAGCTCGCCGACGGGGGCTGGAACTGCGAGGCGGAGCGGGGCTCGACGCGCTCGTCGTTCCACACCACGATCTGCGTGCTCGAAGGGTTGCTCGCGTTCGAGCGGGCGTTCGGGGCTTCCGAGGCGCTGAGCCGGGCGCAAGTCCGTGGCCGCGAGTATCTGCTGGAGCGCCGCCTGCTTCGTCGGCTGTCGACCGGCGAGATCATCGCTCCGGAGTGGAAGCAGTTCGCATTTCCGACGTTGTGGCATTACGACGCGCTCCGTGCGCTGGACTACCTGCGCGCATCGGGGGCTGCCACCGACCCGCGCGCCGGTGAGGCGGCGGCGTCCGTGCTGGAGCGGCGCGGGGCGGACGGGCGATGGCCGCTCGACGTTCGGCACCGGAACACGCTGCACGAGGAGATGGCTGGGGAGGTCGGGGCGCCGAATCGCTGGATCACCCTGCGCGCCCGCCGCGTGCTCGATTGGTACGCAAAGGGCCGAGCAATTTCGCAGGGGGCCCAGAGAATGGCTTGATCGGGTGCAGGTCGGGCTCGATGTTGTCGAGAAAAGTCCGTGCCTCAACCCCCGATGTTATGCGAACAGCAAGATGGATGAACGCGGCCTCCTGGTCTTATCGGCCGTTTTGCTCGCCCTCTGCGCCTTGCCGACCGCGCTATGGTCGATAGCATTGGTCCACGCCGTACGAGTCGCGGGAATCCTCGGACGATGGCCCAGATATGGTGAGCCTGATCCGCGGGATATGCCGATCGCCATACGAACGGAACCCGTTGAGAACCTCGTCGCGGTCGGCGTCATTCCGTCTCGCGCGGTTCGTCCGGATCCGATTCCACC
>CAZJYH010000190.1:0-8467 GCA_964549365.1 uncultured Alphaproteobacteria bacterium | reverse complement strand
GCCTCGTCGAGGATGAGGATCGCCGGGTTCTTGATGATGGCGCGGGCGATCGCCACGCGCTGGCGCTGTCCGCCCGAAAGCTGCACGCCGCGCTCGCCCACCACGGTCGCGTACCCCTCGGGGAATGCGCTGATGAAGTCGTCGGCGTTCGCCAGGCGCGCGGCGGCGCGGATCTCCTCCTCGCTCGCTCCCGGGCTGCCGTAGGCGATGTTCTCGGCAACCGTTCCTCCGAAGAGTGCAACGTCCTGCGGCACGATCGCCACCGACGCGCGGAAGTCCGTCAGCGGATACTCCGTAGCGTCGTGGCCGTCCACGCGAAGCACGCCGGCGGTGGGCTCGTAGAAGCGCATCAGCAGCCCGGCCAGCGTGGACTTTCCCGCCCCCGACGGCCCCACCAGCGCGACGCTCGATCCGGACGGGACGTCGAGCGTGATGCCGGTGAGCACGGTCGTGTCCGGCCGTGTCGGGTAGGCGAACGAGACGCCGAGCAGCTCCACGTGTCCGCGCGACGGCCGCCGGCTGCTCCCCGCGTCGAGCGCCTCGGCGTCCGCGTTGAGCAGCAGATCGCGCACCCGTTCGCCGGCGCCCATCGCGCTCTGCACCGCGCCGTACAGATCGGCGAAGCTTCCCATCGCGCCGCCGACGAACACGGCGTAGATCACGAACGATGTGAGCGCGCCGGTGTCGAGCATCATCGTCTTGCCGTACCAGATCAACGCGGCGATCCCGCCGAAGAGGATGAAGAGGATGAACGCCACGAACGCACCGCGCGCCCGCGCCACCCGCAGCGCCACGCCGATCAACTCACGAAGCGAGGCACGATATCGGTCGGACTCGCGGCGCTCCGCCGTGAACGCCTTCACCGCCGAGATCCCCTGAAAGGTCTCCTCGGCGATCGTGTTCAACGTGGCGTACAGATCCTGCAGGCGCTTGCTGGAGCGGCGGATCATCCTCCCGAACAGGATCGCCGTCACCACGATCACCGGCACCACGGCCAGTATCACCAGCGTCAGCTTCGCGGAGATGTACGCCATCAACGCAACGCCGCCGACGAGCAGTACCGTCTGCCTGATCAACTCCGAGAGTGCGGTGGTGATGGCGAACTGGAGCTGCCCCACGTCCGTTGTGATGCGGCTGGTCATCTCACCCACGCGCGTGCGATGGAAGAAGCTCATCGGGAGGCGGAGCATCTTCGCATACAGTTCATGGCGGAGATCGGCGAGCGAGCGTTCGGCGACTTCGGTGATGAAGTAGGTGCGCACGTAGCTGAACAACGACTGCGCGAGCAGCGCGGCGAAGACGAGTCCGGTGATCGCCCCGGCGCTCAGCGTGCCGAACCGGGTGGCCACCGGCGCGTTGATCAGCATCCCCGCCAACGCGGGAAACGTCAGGCCCGCGACCGAGGAGAGGAGCAGCGCGACCATCGCGGCGCCGAACTTCGCGCGGTACGGGCGCAGATAGCGGAGCATGAAACGTACGCCGTCGATCGAGCCGCGGGTGATCTTCAACTTCTTCAGCAACGAGCGATCGTTGCTCGCCCCGTTCTCTGCCCCTGAGGCGGGGGAGGGGGCACGTTCGTCTGACGACGCCATGCGGGATTTCCTGTGCTATGTGCTTGCGACGATGAGGATGGAGGATACACGCCTCGCGGACTCGGGGCTCGGAGTCATGTGTTGCGCCGGAGTTGCCTTCGGCACCGTGCATCTGAGGCGTCCCGGGTCGCGGAGTCAACTCCGCGACAACATTCAGAGGCGTGTTCGCCCGGTGTTGACCCCGGGCGTACTTCGTGCTCCGGCGGCAGCCCGGGCGTTCTTCGGTGTAGCCGCCAATGTCATTCCGGGCACCATCATTCAATGCAGATGAACGAGCCGGCCCGTGCGCACCGTGTCGCCGACGCGCAGCATATAGAAGTAGGCGCCGTTTGGGATTCCGTTCGACTCGAAGTAGGCGGTATGGAACCCGGCCGGCAGCGCTCGTTCGTCCACGAGGCGCGCGATCTCTTCACCCAGCGTATTGTATACCACGAGCGTAACGTGCGCCGTGGTGTTGGTCTGGTATCCGATGACGGTTGACGTGACGAACGGATTGGGTGTGGCCGTCGCGTCGATGTCGTTTCCCGGCGCCGCGATCGAGGCGCAGAGCACGCTGTGGTCCGCGTAGATCGACTCCACCGTTCTTCCGGCGTTCCAGGCGAAGTCCTGGCCGCCGAGCCCGATGGTGTCGCGGCGGATGACGGCACCGTCGGCACGATCGATGAACGTGATCTCGACGCGATCGCTCTCGGTGAGAGCCTCCCCCTCGATGCCCGCGGGGAAATACCAGCGCGCCGTTCCGTACAGAGGCTGCGGGATTGCAACCGTGGTGCTTGCGGCAGAGCCGACCTTTCGAACCGTGACGGCCAGATATTCGGTGGGCGGCGAGCCCGGCACGGTCTGCCCGGGGCGTGTCAGCCGTACGCCGGCCGCGATCGCCAGCGACGGGCCGATCAACACCGCGCGTGGATATCCCACCACCGGCATCGTGCGGCTCATCGCGGCAAGCGCGCGCTCGATGCTGATCACTCCATGCCCGTACGCGGTGTCCGGCCGATCGGCATGGTCGGCGGTGGCGTACAGCAGCGCGCGCACTTCCCAGGGGCGAAGCGAGGGGCGGGCCGACAGGAGCAGCGCGATCGCGGAGGTCGTCATCGGCGCCGCGTACGACGTCCCCTGCCCCGTGAGATACGCGCTCGCGCCGGAGTGATTGGCGCCCCAGTTCGCCACCCCCATCGCGGCGACATCGGGCTTCAGGCGCGGGCTGTCGCCGAACCATCGGCTGGAGAAGGGGGCGATCCTCCCCGTTGAGTCCACCGCGGCGGCCGCGATCGAGGAGTCCGCCTCGGCCGGCACACCGATGTAGCGATAGCTTTTCTGACCGTCGTTCCCCGCGGCGACCACGCAGATCATTCCGAACCGGACCGCCTGATTGAGTCCGCGCGAGGCGAACGCCGTGTGACCGTTCAGTTCGGAGTAGAGGTGCGGCGCCTCGGGATCGTCGAACGTGGTGTAGCTGAGCGAGGTGTTCGTCACGTCGGCGCCCATCGCCTCGATCCATTCGATCCCCGCAACCCAGTCGTCCTCCTCGACGTGGCGTTCGCTGCGGACGTCCTCGGTCTTCGCGAGGATGAAGCTCGCGTGGATCGCGCCGCCGACGAGCGTGCCGTCGCGCATGCCGCCGATCATGCTCATCACGGTGGTGCCGTGTCCCTCGGCGTCCTCGCCCTCGGCGTCGGCCGCGCTGGAGTCGTTGTTGACGAAGTCGTATTCGCCGATCACGTTCAGGCCGCGGAGCGCCTCGTGGTTGCGCGGATCGAAGCCCGCGTCGAGCACGCCGATCAGCACCCCTTCGCCGGCGATCCCCATCCGATGCGCTTCGTCGATTCCGATCAGGCGGTTCTGTGTCGCCGCCGCGCCGTAGTGGTCGGTGATGCACGTCGACAGCGGCGGACTGGTTGTCCCGTTCGTCACCACGGTCCGTTTGCCGAACGGTTCGGCCGCCCGCTCCCGGGCGCGCATCACGACCGCCGAGTCGAGAAACGGGAGCACGCGCACGCGCTCGTACGCCGCCGAGTCGGCGAGCACCATCACCGAGTTCAGCCATCGCGATTTCTGCAGGACCACCACGCCCGTTTCCTGGATGCGCGCGAGGTATTCGCCGAGGACGGGGAGATCGAGCATCGTGACGAGGCTGTCTGCCGGAAGCACCTTCGCACGCCGTGCAAGCGCGCGCGGAGTCAGGCCCGCCGCCGCCACCGCGTACAACGAGTCGCCGGGGCGGATCGTCTGCACCGATGTTCCCTTGTCCCTGAGGTACAGCCTGTAATACCGCGTGGAATCCTGGGCGGCCGCGACCGCGGTGCCGAGCACGAGCGCGACGATGACGAGGAGGAGGGATCGTAGGTGATTCATGCTCTCAATTCGGATGCGGGCGCGAATGTGAAGGGAGGGCGAGCCGGACGTCCTGTAACAATTTACCGGCGATTCATGGCGGAAGGAGGCGGGAACCGTATATTTAGCGACATCCTTTCCCACG
Organism: uncultured Alphaproteobacteria bacterium; assembly: GCA_964549365.1. GTDB lineage: Bacteria > Bacteroidota > Ignavibacteria > OLB7 > OLB7 > JAFDZV01. The sequence continues at coordinate 4,396 of CAZJYH010000190.1, read as the reverse complement.
AAACTACCGGCCTTTCTCGGCAGAATATAACCTATGAGCTCCAGTCAATCGAAAGCCAAAAACGGGACGCGGAAGAGCGCGACGCATGCCAACGGCGAAGGGGATGCACCGGCGGTCGTTGCCGCCAACGGCACCGCGGCCGATCACGCCAACGGATCCGGCCGTCCGGATAACGCCACGCTCCTCTCCTGGTACCGCCTGATGCACCTTGGCCGCATCCTCGACGAGAAGGCCGCCAACTATCTGAAGCAGGCGAAGGGGTGGAGCTATCATGCCCCGTGTGCCGGGCACGAGGGGATCCAGTTGGCGCTGGGGCTCTCCTTCCGTCAGGGGCAGGACTTCCTCTTTCCATATTACCGCGATCTGATGACCTCGCTGGCGGCCGGCATCACGCCGTACGAGATCGTGCTGAACGGTCTGTCGAAGGACGGCGACGTCGCCGGCGGCGGTCGGCATATGTCCAACCATTTCGCGAAGCCCTCGATCAACATCCAGAACGTTTCGAGCTGCACCGGCAACCACGCGCAGCACGCGGTCGGCGTGGCGAAGGCGATCCGATACTACAAGGCGGACGCGATCAGCTTCTACTCGGGCGGCGAATCGGCATGCGCCGAGGGATATTTCTATGAAGCGGTCAACGGCGCCTCCACGGGCAACTATCCGGTGGTGTTCGTCATCCAGAACAACGGCTACGGCATCTCCGTGCCGATCGCCGAGGCGTTCACCAACTCGATCGTCTCGGACAACTTCAAGGGCTTCCCGAACCTGAAGATCGTGGAGGTGGACGGCACCGACGCGATCGATTCGTGGCGCGGAATGCAGGAGGCGATCGACTACGTCAAGACCGGCGCCGGCCCCGCGATGGTGCATGCGCAGTGTGTCCGCATCGGATCGCATTCGAACTCCGATCGCCATGAGCTGTACCGCTCGCCCGAGGAGCTGACCGATGCGAAGCAGCACGATCCGGTGCGGAAGCTGCGCGCGCTGCTCGTTGCCGAGGGGATCGCCACCGACGAGGAGCTGGTGGCGCTCGAGAAGAAGAACAAGGAGGAGATGCTCAACGAGGCCGATCGCGCCGAGGCCACGCCCGACCCGACACCGGAGAGCTATTCCGAGTTCCTGATCGCCGAGCCGTACGCGGCGCGCGAGGACCGCGCCGCCGCCGGCGAGGAGATGACGCTGCTCACCGCGCTGAACACGACGATGAAGGAAGAGTTCCGGCACAACCCGGACACCTTCCTCTGGGGGCAGGACGTGGCCACCAAGGAGAAGGGGGGGATCTTCAATGTGTCGAAGGGGATGCAGCCGGAGTTCGGTCACGCGCGCGTGCACAACTCGCCGATCGCCGAGGATTACATCGTCGGCACGGCCAACGGCTTCAGCCGGTTCAACGACAAGATTCGCGTGATGGTGGAAGGAGCCGAGTTCGCGGACTACTTCTGGCCGGCGATGGAGCAGTGCGTGGAGATGGGGCACGAGTACTGGCGCACGCGCGGGCAGTTCTCGCCGAACGTCACGATCCGCATCGCCTCCGGCGGCTACATCACCGGCGGCCTGTATCACTCGCAGAACATCGAAGGGGCGCTCACGACGCTCCCCGGGATGCGCGTGGTGTACCCTGCCTTCGCCGACGACGCCGCCGGTCTGCTGCGCACCTCGTTCCGCTCGCGCGGCATGTCGATCTTCCTGGAGCCCAAGTATCTCTACAATCACGCGTGGGCCAAGGCGGTGGTTCCCGCCGGCTTCGAGGTGCCGTTCGGCGTCGCGCGCACGCGGCGCGAGGGGCGCAACGTGACGATCGTCGCCTACGGCACCGCCGTGCACATCGCCCTGCAGGCCGCCGAGCGCCTGGCCGGTGAGGGGATCGAGGCCGAGGTGCTCGACCTTCGTTCGCTGAAGCCGCTCGATGAAGAAGCGATCTATCGGGCCGTGAAGAAAACCAACCGCGTGCTCGTTGCCCATGAGGACCGCGTGTTCGCGGGCTTCGGGGGCGAGGTTGCGGCGCTCATCGCGAGCAACTGCTTCGACCATCTCGACGCGCCGGTGATGCGCGTCGGCAGCAAGCAGACGCCGGTCGGGTTCTCTCCCGTGCTGGAGCGCGCCATCCTTCTGAGCGTCGATGATGTGTACGCGGCCGCCAAGAAGCTCGTCGCGTACTGATCATACATCGTTGCGGTCGGCGGCGGTGAACCCTTTCGATCGCGTGGTGTGCCGTTGGCCCGGCATGCCACGCGATCGTCGTTTTGTGGGGGGCGTTTCAATGGAACGCCCTGCCGTTGCGGCGGCCGTTTGATGTTCAACGTGCGCCGTTGGGAGCGGCTCCGAGGCTCGACGTTGCCCAATGACGTGAGCACATGCGTATGTCACAATGCGTCGAGATAATGGCCGAGCAAACTCAATGGATATAGGCCTCCGCAGGAGGCACCAGTCTATAGCTACACACATCCAACTGCGGTAATGAGCTCCGTCAGCGTACTGTTCTTCATTGCACAGTAACGCCGTCCGCCTGAATGGTTCGCTATCGGAGCTATCGGGTGGTAAGGCGCGCGCCGTGCTACAGATAGGTGCCCCCCGACAGGGGCCGGGGCCTCTCGGCCCGCTGGGGGCCTGACGGTGTGCTCTCTCGGAGTTTTTCGATGTCGCGATCTCGACGCGATACGTTGACAATCCCACGGCCGTTCCACGAAGCCTTCATCAGCGCGCCTGCCTACGCTTCATGATGGACGTTAGTGAGCCAGGAAGGGCGCGCACAACCCTCAATCCCGCACCATGTCACAGCACACCGCACTCATTCGCTGGAAGCTGAACGACGGCGACTTCCTCGCCGGCACATACACCCGTGAGCACACGTGGACGTTCGACGGCGGCGTCACCGTCGCGGCGTCGGCGTCACCCTCGGTGGTGCCGGTTCCATATTCCAACCCGGCGCATGTGGACCCGGAGGAGGCATACGTTGCCTCGGTGTCGAGCTGCCACATGCTGACGTTTCTCTACGTCGCGTATCGGGAGGGATTTCTGGTGGAGTCGTACGACGACGAGGCGGTCGGCGTGATGACGCGGAACGAGGCGGGCGCCCTCTGGGTGAGCCTCGTCACGCTGCATCCGCGCATCACCTACGGCGGCGGGAAGCGGCCGACGCCGGCCGATATCGATCGGCTGCATCACCTTGCGCACGAGGAGTGTTTCATCGCCAATTCCATCAGGACCGAGGTGGTGGTGGGATAGTTGTTTCGCATCGCGCCGCACGCCGTTCCTGACGCGCGTCACACTTTTCGGACGTCGGATTTCCTATCTTCGTCCGCATGATTCCGTCGCCCCGTGCATGCCCCGAGCCCCGGCCCCGATCCTATGAAAGCAATGATGGTGATTCCCACCGCGTGCCGCGCAACTCTGAAGAACATGAGTCGTAAGGAGCGCACCATGATGCAGTTCCCGCTCTCACGCATGCTTGCGCTCTGCGCCGCGTTTGCCTTGATCCTGCCCGGCTCCGCGCTCCTTGCGCAGGGTCCCGGCATCCCGAAGAGTCTGACGATCGAGCAGGCCGTGGAGCTCGCGCTGGAGCGCAGCCCGAACATCACGCTTGCCGTCTCGCGCGTCAACACAGCGTCGGCGCGGGTCAACGGAGCGTTCGGTTCGTTCCTCCCGCAGATCTCGGTGCAGGGGGGATACGCCAAACAGCTCGATGCCGACAAGTCCGTGATAGTGCAGGGGATCTCGATCCCCTCCTCGCGGCCCGATCACACGTTCGATGCCACCGCCAGCGCGAACCTGACATTGTTCGACGGCTTCAGCCGCTCGGCCACCTACAGCGGCGCGCGGTCGGAGCTCGACGCCACCATGCAGACGCTGGAGCGTACGCGGCAGGATGTCGCCTACCAGGTGCGCACCGCATTCCTGAACGCGCTGCGCTCGGAGCAGATCGTGGAGATCCGTCGCAACGATCTGGACCTGGCGCGCGAGCGCCTTGCGCAGGAGCAGTCCCGCGTCGAGGCCGGCGCCGGAATCTCGACGACCGTGTATACGCAGGAGGCCGAGGTCGCCAACGCCGAGCTCTCGATGGAGCAGGCGCGGACGGACGTCATCATCGCCCGCAACAATCTTTCGCTGCTGCTCAACTACGATCCCGCCGCGGAGATTCAGCTCTCCTCCGAGGGGCTCGCCAACAGCATCGACACCGCCGAGATCGCCGCCACGCGCGCCGCGCTCGGATCGGTTCCCGACATGCTCTCGCGTCAGACGTCGCGCCGGCGCGACGTGCAGGCGGCCCGCCTTCGCGTGGAGGCTGCCGCCAGTGCCGTCTCGGCCGCGCGCGGCAACTACTATCCGACGATCGGCACCTCGCTCGGGTGGAACTGGCAGAAGTCCGACATCTCGTCGGCGAGCACCTCCGCGACGT
>CAZJYH010000189.1:6365-8471 GCA_964549365.1 uncultured Alphaproteobacteria bacterium | reverse complement strand
TGTGCGTTCCTCCCCTTGGCAAAGGGGAGGTCAGGAGGGGTTCGCCGCTCGGCTCCCACGCTCCGGCTTTGCCGCCTCGTCAACTCCCTGCGCCCCGATGTACTCCCCCGGGCGAACCCCTTCCTTCGCGATGTTCAGGACATGCCTGGTAAGAGGGGGCGGGGGGAGTTCATGCCGTGCCGTCAAATTTCGATTAGACGTGTCAGTAAATAGCCTCTTCTGAATTTTTCATACCGCTCCACCATTTCCTGCGCCACGACATTGCACTGAACACATCCTCGTGTTGAAACGCGCATCGACCTTCTCGAATATCGATGGGAACATGGTGCGATACTTCTGCCTCCACGGTTCCCAAACGTCATGAAATAAATTTCGAGAAAGACTCTTGACAATGGCTGTTTCGATTCCGTACTATTGCACCGCTCTTTGAAGCGACCACTTCCCGGCAGTTCCCTGCAATACGCCCCGGGCTCTGGAAATCGTGTAACGATGGTCTTCGTTGCATTGATGGCCCGGCATCGTGCGCTCTTTTCCGAATGAGGGCACGAAGCCGACATATGACCTGTCTCGACGGCCGAGCCGTCAACAAAGAATCGAACCGAACGCATCGCCGATCTGCTGTCGCATGCAGTGGCGTGCGCGTCCGTGCCGTGATATTCAATCGAACGCGGAGCCGTGCAAGGCATGGCCGTGGTGTGCGGCGCATGCCCATTTCGTAGCGTTGTTCGGAATGATCGACGAACGGATGGTGCCGCTTTCGTCGCGGAGCATACGTGTGAATAATCTATCCTCTGATCCCATCGGGCATATGCCATGAAGTGTATTGCGGTAGCGTTGGGCTTCATCATCGCGACGGCGGGCGTGGCGGCGCAGCAGTTCGATACGCTGCGCACGTATACCGAGCATGCGGGGTACGTGTATTATGCCGATCCGGCGATCACCATGCAGGCCGCGCGTTTCGAGGCCGACCGGCCGTTGTTGCTCCACGGCCTGACCATAATGTTGGGCGGGCCTTCGGCGGATGGTTCGGCGATGCTGCATGTGTACGGCCATGAGGGCGGACTTCCCGCTCCCGGACTGCAACGTGATTTGATCGCACCGATCCGCATCAGGAAAAGTCGCGCGGGCGCCGAACGAGTCAGCGTTTCCTTCACAAGGCCCGTGGCGGTGAACACTCACCAGTTCTTTATCGCGCTCGACAACCTGACCCCCGGCGCCGTGATGCTCTCCGATCGCGGCACGCCGCCGCCGACGTGTGTGGCGGCGGGCGACAACTTTGCCTTCCAGGCGCTTCGCAACAATCGCGGTGAGTGGCGCTGGGGCATGCATTCGTTTCTGGTGGCGCCGGTTGTGGAGTATGCCGCCACGAGCCGGACGCGTTCAGGGCTTGTCGACGTCACCGCCTCGCTCGGTTTCCCCGATTCCGCCGCGCATGCATCGTCGATCGCTTGGGCCGATATCGATCGCGACGGCTACGCCGATCTGTTGTGCGACGGCATGCTCTATCGGAACGTACGCGGCGAGAAGTTCGAGAACATCACGCGATCGTCGGGAATGCTGCCGGGCGCGGGCGCGTCGTTCTTCATCGATGCCGACAACGACGCGGCCCCCGATGTCCTGGCGTTTCAGGACGGGGAGGGCGCCGACGGGTCGGCCGTTCTCTACGTCAATGCCGGAAGCGGGCGCTTCGAGCGAAAGCCGCTGAGCATTCCCGCGCTTCATGCACTGCGCGCGGTCAGCATCTGCGACGCCGACGACGACGGCTATCTCGACGTGTTACTCGGCGCGGCGAGCGCGGACGACGGAAGACCTTCCTGCCGTCTGCTCGTGAACGACAGGCACGATGGGTTTCTCGATCGTACCGATCTGCTCGAAGGGGAGCAGCCGACATCGGTGAGCGGATCGCAGTGGGCGGACCTCGACGGCGACGGTGACCTGGATCTGTTCGTCGCCTCGAACGATTCCGCCGGCGACTACATGTGGCTGCGCGATGCGCACGGCCGCTTCCTGCCGGCCGGTGCGTCGATCCGTGGAGAACTGGTCGGCGGCGGAACCGGCATCGGCTGCGACTGGGCGGACTACGACAACGACGGCGATCTCGATCTG
>CAZJYH010000189.1:0-6355 GCA_964549365.1 uncultured Alphaproteobacteria bacterium | reverse complement strand
CGGAGCGATGCGATTGGTGGGCAACGATGACGCGCCGATCGAATACGAGGAGCAGCGAGCCGCGGGGGCGTGGGCGGATATCGACAACGACGGCCTCCTGGACATGGTGCTCACGACGTCGTGCGGCTGTCGATACGCGAGCATCTATCGTCAGGAACAGGGGGGCGGCTTTCGCGCGATGACGGCGGACTACGGCTTCGCTCGCCGCGCCGCCGGAAAGGATGCGGTCTGGGTCGATTACGATAACGACGGACGGCTCGATCTGGCAACGTTCGTCGACGGGCGATTCCGTCTCTTCCACAACACCATCGCAACGCCGAACAACTTCATCGGCTTCGATCCGCAGGGAGTGCATGCCGTCGGCGCGCGCGTCGAGGTCTTCTGTCGCGGAGTTCGATACACGCGCGAGGTGACCTCCGGCCGGGGCCGGTTGATGCAGGAGCCGACGGCCGTCTTGGTCGGCATCGGCACCGAGACCCGCGTCGACTCGGTGCACGTGCGTTGGGCGAATGGTCATGTCGACACCTACACCGATCTGGCGGCCCGTACGATCCATCGATTGAGTGAGGGCGAACATCCGGACGCGGCCGATGCCGACGGCGCGCGCGATCTCTCGGCCGCCCCCAATCCCGCGAGCGACAGGCTGCACATCCGCTTCTCGCTCGCCGTCGGGCAGGAGCTTCGGCTCGGCGTGTATACGCTCGACGGCGTTCTGCTGAAAACCCTGCTGCAGGGCGTGCAGAAGCCCGGTGCATACGACGTGATCTGGGATCTCAAGAATCAGTCGGGCGAGCGCGCTGCGCAGGGAACCTATATCTATCGCCTGCTGACGCGCGCGGGCGAGCAGGGCGGAAAATTCATCGTGGTGCACTGACACACAAGCGTCGATTATTCAGGAACATCATGAGCAATGGCGGGCTTCATCTGCGTCGTGGAACGGCGGGCATCGAGACCGAAGCGTCGACCCGGCGGGCATCCGGGTTACAGGCTGCGCTGCAAGGGCGATTGCCGCTGGTGATATCGCTGCTCGCGCTCTGCGTTGCCCTTACGGCGCTTCTGCTCGGCGGGCGATCTCCGAACATCGCCTACGTCCGCTCCACCGAACTCGTCTACGGCTACGTCGGGATGAAGGAGGCGCATGCCGTGTTCGAGCGAAAGAAGAGCGTCTGGCAATCCGAGTTGGACTCGATGCAGCGCGCATATCAGGCCGCGAAGGAGGCGTTCGATCGCGAGGCCGCCGGGCTCTCCGGCGCGGAGCGCTCGCAGCGAGGCGATCGGTTGAACGCGCAGGAGGCCGCCTTCGCGAAGCGACAGGATGAGCTGAACGCGCGGGCGCAGGATCAGGATCGGACTCTGACTCAGGGCGTGCTCAATCAGATCAATGCCGCGGCGCGCGATTTCGGCAAGAGCCACGGCTACGACGTCGTGCTGTCGGCAGCACCGTCGGGAGCGATTCTCTACGGAGCCGACGAGATCGACATCACGGCCGAGGTGCTCGACGCGTTGAACAGATCCTACGCCACGAGCGGCGCGGTCATCGACACGGCGCGGCATGAATAATCGCGTGACCGCATCGATCGGATCGGCGGTAGTCCTCGCGGCGCTCACGCTGCTCGCATGCGGCGAGACGAAGACGTCGGACCCGGCGAAGTATCTCGCATGGATCGCCGACCCGGAACACGGGCTGGCGATTGCACGCACGGTGCGCGATCGGCGAGTGTCGGTGCAGTATCTGCCGGCGGAGTATCGAGCGTTTCGGCAGTTGACTTCGGGGCACGCGGCGTCACAGGCCGCGCGCGACTCCGCCCGGAGCGTGGCCGATCGCTCCGTTGCCTTCATGGTGAGCGTCGGGCCGGAAGGTGATGACGATGCCGCGGCGATCGTCTCCGATGAACTCCGGCAGCGGCTGGAACAGGCCGGCACCGCGACGGCCGCCGATTTCGTGGTGCTGCACGCCGACGGGCGGACGTACAAACCGGTGCTGGCAACCTGGGATCACGACAACGGGCTCGGCGCACGCCGCAGCGTGGAAGTAGTGTTCGTCGACGAGCGGAACCCGCGGCACCTCGCCGACGCGCGGGGCTACGATCTCGTGGTTCAGGACGACATGCTCGGCACCGGAATCAATCATTTCGTGTTCACGCGCGAACGGCTCGACGACTGCATTCACCTTACGTATTAATCGAGTGACCGGAACAATCATGCGCAACGTTCGACTCATTCGCACCGTCTGCTGCGCGACGATCATCGCACTGATCAACCAGGTCTGCGTGCCGCTTGTTGCGCTCGCGCTGACGAGCGGCCCCACCCAGCCGGAGTTCGGCAAGTTCGAGCCGGTGACCACCACGTCGATGGTCAACGAGTTCAGTGGGGACTTCACCTACGCGCTGCCGGTGCTGAACATCCCCGGGCCCGACGGCGGCGGCTACGCGCTCTCGCTTTCGGACCACTCCGGTGAGAGCGGTGAGGAGGAATCCTCCTGGGTGGGGAAGGGGTGGACGTTGAACGCCGGCGCGATCAACCGCATTCGTCGCGGGTTCCCGGACGACTACAACGGCCAGACGATCAAGCATCACAACAAGGTCGAGGCGAACTGGACGGTGTCGGTGGGGCGGCGTCTGGGGCTTGAAGGCTTCAGCAAGGAGGCCGGCGTGGAGTACAACGTCAACGCCACCTACAACAATTATCGGGGCTACGCCAACACCGAGGGGTTCGGCATCGACGTCATGGGCATCGTCGATCTCGGCTACAGCGTCACCAACGGCAACGGAAGCTGGTCGGTGGCGGTGAATCCGGCCGCGATCCTCAACAAGCTGTATGCGGCGGCCACGAAGCCTGAGCAGGTGCAGCAGCGCCCGGACGACGAATGCGGTTTGAAGGCAGATATTCAGAACGCCATTCGGCACACCGAAAATGTCGCGGCGTTTACAAGTGTTCCGAAGAGCGGACTGAACAGTGCCGCGCGATACGTGGTGAACATGTTCGCCGACAACGTGCACCCGACCTATTTCTCGAAATACTCCGGGATGTCGTATGTCTACCATGTCGCGATGGAGGCGGACGTGGGCGCCCCCATCGGTCCGGAGCTGGGGTACAATGCCAGTTATACGTATCAGGAGAACGAGGACGAGGAGATCGGCGCCTACGGATATATGTATTCGGCGAACGGCTTCTCGTATGGGTCGATGGATTACTACGTGGAGAAGGAGGCGGGATTCAACAAGCGCGACAATTATCTCGGGATTCCGTTCAGCAACGCGGATCAATTCATCGTCAGCGGCGAGGGCGTCGGCGGCGGTTTCCGCGCCTATAACCGTCGCGTCGGCCAGTTCCGTCCCGAAGGCAAGCTGAGCGAGACGGGGGTGGTGCAGCTCGGGACCGACGTTCACGTCGGCGGGACGATCGGTGCGGGGGCCACGCTGAGCGCTTCGAGCCACACACTTTCGATGGGCGGGTGGACGCAGGACGCCGGCGGCTACCGCTTCGCCTCCGGCGAATCGGGCGACGACTCCGTCTTCTTCCGATTCGCGGGCGACATGGGCGGGAGCGTGTATAGCAGCAACGACAGCCTCATCCGGGCCGGTGCCTCGTCGTCCTATGCCGTTCCACCCTCCATCGGCAAGGTGGTGAACGGCGGCAGGCGGAGCGGGCGCTCATCGTATATCGGATACTCCACGAACGGTCAGATGCGCGAGCAGCCGCAGGTGGAATGTTACGGCGCGGCCGGCCCCTCCTACCTGAAATCGTACAACAAATCCGAGTCGTCGCGCCGGTATGTCGATCGCACCGACGGCGCCATCCAGTCCGGCGTGGGCGAGTTCACCGTGGTCACGCCGAACGGCATGCGGTACGTGTACGGCCTGCCGGTCTACTCGCGCAACGAGAAGGAATTGAATTATGTGATCAACGGCGCCGTCTCGCGCGACGGATACCTGGTGTACAAATCGCGCACCGTCACCGACGGCGGCTACATGGTGGGGGAGGAACGGAACGCGCCGTATGCCACCACCTTTCTGCTGACCGAGATCACCACGAGCGATTACGTGGACCGGACCAACGACGGGCCGAGCCCGGATGACCTCGGCGGCTACACCATTTTCAAGTACGGGCGCACCGGCGGCAGCAACAACAAGTCGACCGGCTCGGCCGACGACTGGTACAAGTGGCGCATCCCGTATCGGGGGCTGGAGTATCATCGCAACTCGCTCTCCGACGGCCGCGACGATATGGGTTCGGTCTCCTACGGCGAGAAGGAGATCTACTACCTCGACACCATCGAGACCAAGACGCACATCGCGCTCTTCCGCACCAGCCCTCGCGACGACGGCTTCGAGGCGGTGCACGATGAATCGGTGGCGTCGAACGACAGCACCGCCACGACCGCGAGCGGCACGAACCGGCTGCAGAAGCTGGACCGGATCGATCTGTACGCGAAGGACTCCAACGGCGCGGCCGGCAAGCTCCTGACGACCGCGCATTTCGAGTACGACTACAGCCTGTGCCCGAACCTCCCGAACGCCAAGGTGCTGGCCGGTTCCAGCCCGGTGCAGCGCCTCGGGCATCTCACGCTCAAGCGTCTGTACTTCGAGCATGAGGGGACCGTGAGCGCCCGGACCAGCCCGTATTTCTTCGGCTACGAATACAAGCGGAGCACATCGTACAGCGGGCTGACCTCCACGCTGAAGACGAAGTATGATGATGCCGTCACCTACTGCGACCGCCCATCGCTCGTCGAAAATCCGGCCTACTCTCCGTTCGCGCTCGACGCATGGGGGAATTATCGGTACGACGGCGCGTCGCGCGCGTTGAACCGGCGTCCGTGGGTCGACCAGCAGGATGCGCCCGAGTTCGATCCGGCTGCCTATCAGTTGAAGTGGATAAAGCTCCCTTCGGGCGGAGAGATCCACGTGCAGTACGAACAGAAGGATTACCGCTACGTGCAGAACCGTCCGGTCATGGCGATGTGCGGGCTGCGGTCCACAGGCCCGGACGACAATCTCGGCGGCACGCCGCTGGTGCATCTGAACCTGGCGACGCTCGGGATCACCGACGGGGCGGAGATCGCGCGCCTGCGCGACACCATCAACGGAATGATCAGACGCGATGAACGCTTCTTCTTCAAGTTCCTCTACGCGCTCGAAGGCAACACCGCCAACCTGACGAACTGCGCATCGGAGTTCATCACGGGGTATGTGAAGCTCGATACCGCCACGATCGCGCCGGGGGACTCCACCGATCTGCAACTTCGGCTGCTTCCCTCCGGGAAATCGATCAACGACGACGACGAATACGAACATCCGCAGGATGTCGCGTGGAATTTCGTTGCGACGAGCCGGGCCGGCATCATCGACAAATATGGCTCGTGCGATCCGCGCGTCGAATCGATCCATCACGACGAGCAGAGCGCGTGGGACGCCGTCGCGTCGCTGATCGGAACGTTCGGCAACGAATATTTCCGGCCGGACTCGCAGTGCCGGCGGATCAACCTGGAGCATTCCTACCTGCGCATCCCGCTCAATCGCGCGAAGAAGGGGGGCGGCGTGCGCGTCAAGCGGCTGCTGATGTACGACCCGGGCTACGAGGCGAGCAGCGCGAAAGACGCAGGAGCGTTGTACGGCACCGAGTATATCTACAAGCGTGAGGACGGGACGTCAAGCGGCGTCGCCACGAACGAACCGTCGATCGTCCGGTTCGAGAATCCGCTCGTGACCTACCTGAACAAGCGCGACGAGCAGAGCTGGATAAACAAGGCGCTCTCCGGTGAAGACCGCGAACAGTTCGAGGGGCCGTTCGGCGAGTCGATCCTCCCCGCTCCGTCGGTCGGACATTCGCGTGTGCTGGTGCGCAACATCCACACCGGAAAAACCGCGCCGGGATATGCCGTGAAGGAATACAACACGGCGTACGACTTCCCCTTCGACATGCAGTACACCGCCGATGGACACAATCTGCCGGCGGCGGCGGCCACGGATATGGGTTCGGATGATGATCCGCTCATCCTCACGAACGGCATCGTCGTGATGCGGAATTTCCAGCTCTACCGCACGCAGGGATATCGATTCATACAGAACGGCATGCACGGCACCGTCAAGCGCGAGGCGGCGTACGGCGGCGACGCGGCCGACGGCACCAACGACGATCCGCTCATCGCCGAGACGACCAACGAATATTTCGCGCCGGGCGAATCGGTGCCGATGATCCACGAGTTCGGCAAGGCGGCGGTGATGGAAAATCCGGGGAAGGAGTCGGAGGTGGTGATGGAGGAGCGCGTCGTCGACGATCAAACGTTCATGGGGGGAGCCAGCGTCGACTTCACCGTGGTGTTCTCGTTTGTTCCCTACTTGGTGTTCTCGGG
>CAZJYH010000188.1:2531-8483 GCA_964549365.1 uncultured Alphaproteobacteria bacterium | reverse complement strand
CGGTCAGTGCGTTCAACTTCCTTCCGGAGGTGGTGCTCGCGGTCGCGTTCCTCGCGGCGACGGCCGTGCCGGCGCTCGGCCGTCACGTGCCCGGGCGCGTGGCGGGATGGATCGCCCTGCTCGGATTCGTTGCCGCCGCGACTCTGATCGTGGTAGTGCAGGTTCCGCTGCTTCTTGACGGGGCCGCCATTCACGGCCGGTCGACCGGGTCGTTCAACGCGGAGTGGCTCTTCAAGGGGAGCGAGCAGCCGTTTGGATTCGGCATGGTGATGGTGGACGGCGTCGGACTTTTCGCGAAGCTGCTCCTTGCCTTCGCCGGCTGCGTTTGCACGCTCGTCGCGATGTGGTCGGCGGAGCTTCGTGCCGATGCCGGACGTCGTGTCGGGATCGTGTTCGCGTTGATGCTCGCGTTCCTGCTCGGCGCGTTCGTGATGTGCGGCGCCAACGATCTGATCCTGATGTACGCCGGGCTGGAGTGCACGGCGCTTGCCGCGTATGGGCTCGTTGCCGCGGCGCGGCGCACGGCGCGCGGCGCGGAGGCGGCGATGAAGTACGTCGTGCTCGGCGGAGTCGCGAGCGCGGTGCTCCTGTTCGGCATCACACTGCTCTACGGGTTGCTCGGCACGACGAACTTCGCGGAGCTTGGGCTGTTGCTGGGCCTGCCGAACACCGAGAACGCGCTGGGGAACCCGCTGGTGATCGCCACCATCATGATCCTTGCCGGACTCTGCTTGAAGATCGCCGCCGTCCCATTCCACTTCTGGGCGCCCGACGTTGCCGAGGCGGTCCCCGCGCCGATCGGCGCGTTGATCGCGGTGGTTTCGAAGTGCGCGGGGGCGGTGCTGGCGGTACGCTTCCTCTGTGTCGTTTTCCCCGGATACATGCAGGGGTTCGACCTGGCTCCGGTGCTCGGTGGGTTGGCCGTCCTCACGATGACGCTCGGCAATCTCGCCGCCATGCAACAGACCAATCTGAAACGCATGCTCGGCTACGCAACGGTTGCGCAGGGAGGAGTGATGCTGGCCGCCGTCGCCGCCGCCACCCCCGCCGCGATCGCGTCGTTGTTGATCACGCTCGTCGGCTATGTCGGCACGGTGCTGCTTGCCTTCGTCGCGTTGGAACGGATGGCCGGGCACGCGGGCTCCGACGAAATCGAGGACCTGCGCGGCCTGGGCCGGCGCATGCCGCTGGTGGGAGCGGCGTTCTCGATCGCGATGCTGTCGTTCGCCGCGGTGCCCCCGACTTCCGGCTTCATCGGCCGGCTGTTCGTTCTCACCGCGCTCTTCGACGCAGGGCGTGGCTATCTCTGGCTGGCGATACTGTGCGCGGCGAACGCCCTTCCGGCACTCTACTGTGCGTTGCGCGTCGCGAGGGCGCTCTACGCCGATCGAGGCACCGAGCGCCGCGACCGATTGCACGTGGGCGCGGGCCGGCTGCTGCTCGTCGGCCTGTTGTGCGCGGCTGTGCTCGTTGTGGCGATGCCCGGCGCCCTCGGGTTCGTGGTGGGGGCCGCCGATGAGGCCGTGCGGGGCCGTTTCTTCGCGACGGCGCCGCCGGCACCGTCGGGCATTGACGCCACGCCACGGGTGGACCCTCGCGGCGTTTCCGGCCTTGACATTCCGCTCCCGGCGTCATAGTTTCACGACGTCCGCCTACATCATCCCGAAAAGCTCCCTGCTTCGATACGTGCGTGCATCGTCGCGGTGCACCGTCGCGGTGCACCGTCGCGGTGCGTCGTCGTTCGTGTTGCTCGTCCGTTCGAGAGCACGCCGCGCCGCCTCGACGGCATGTCGCCATCAACCATCACCGTCCCTGTCGTTACCATGGATCCGAACAACGAACCAACGGACTTGAAGGGCGCACCGCAGCCGGCGGACGCGGACGTCGATCCACGCCAATGGCTGGAGCAGGATTTCTACCTGTTCAACGATGTGTTCGAGGCCGAGCTCGGGGAGATCGCCCTGCGGCGAAAGCTGAACACACCGGCCGCCGAACGCGAGGCCGAAGGGGAGCCGCCGAGCCCGATGCGGGAGAATCTCGTCGGGCTCGCGCTGTCAGGCGGCGGGATCCGCAGCGCGACGTTCTGCCTGGGGCTGCTGCAGAGGCTGAACGATCTGGGGCTGCTCCGGGCGTTCGACTATCTCTCCACCGTATCGGGGGGAGGCTACGTCGGCGGTTGGTGGAGCGCCTGGCTTGCGCGCGAGGGGATGGACTCGCAGCGCAAGGACACACTGCGCGTTGCCGGCGACGACGATCCGGAACGGAGGTGGCGAAGCCGCGCGCATTTCCTCGATAGCGACATCAGCGATCCCGAGGGATTGCTGCGCAGGCTGGTCGCGCCCGACAATGCGAACGTGGCGGCAATCCGGAAGTCGCTGACGCAGGCGTCGCGCCGGCTGATTCGTCGCAGCGAGGAACGTGCCCTGCTCGCGGTGCCGCCGCCGAAGCTGCGCGAGGATCTGCGCAGGAGCCTGCGCAACGTGCTGAATCGATTGCTCGGGGGCGATCGGCTGTTGCTCGAGGGGGCGGAGATCGAGCGGATGGGGATGGGCGCCGATCTGGATCGATACCACGCCTCGGAGGATCCGCCCACCGATCGCGCGAAGCTGAACCGGCTGATCCTGGAGACGGTGTTCGAGCAGGAGATCAACCGCGGCCTCTTTCCGGATTGCGAGGAGATCGAACCGAATCGTGCCGAGGACTATCTGTTTCGCCGTATCGTGAACGATCATGCGGGCCGGGTGGATGAGCGAACAGGCCGCCGGTTGCGGTCGATGCTGGTGGAGGGGGCGTTCAGCGCCGGTCGGGACCCGATCCACCATCTGCGACAGTTCGCCAACTACCTGACGCCGCGCAAGGGAGCGCTCAGCGGCGACGCCTGGCGCGCGGCCGCGGTGGTGACACGGAATCTCGCGTTGACATGGATCATCCTGATCCCGATCCTCGTGGCGATCATGTTGATCGCGCAGCTCTACTTCATCGCGCACCCGGCATCGAACGCGGACTTCCCGCATCACCGACTGGACACCGTTGCGCTCTCGTTCGCGAGCGCCAAGCCTCCTCCGGCCACCATCATCGCGAAGCATTTCATCACCACGTTCGCCGACTCGCTCAGCGGTCGCGTCGACGTCGCACCCGGTCCTCTCCCGATCCTGATCGAACTGGAGCAGGCGGTCCCGCTCGCGGCTCTGGGGACGGTGGGGAACGGCTTTCGATTCGCCCCGCACGGCGCCCACACGATCTCGACGCCGGAGGTGATGTTCGGGCGCGTGGAGGCGATCCTCTGGTTGTTGGTGCCGTTGTTCGGATGGATCCTGGTGGTGACGGCCGCGTGGCTCATCAGCGGCAACACGATGGAGGGGCGCAACATGCGGGAGCGCGTTCGTGTTGTGTTGTGGCCCGTTGCCATCGTTGTGATGATCGGGCTTGCGCTGACGCAAAGCCTGGTCGGGTCGGGAGGAGAGGCGGGGCTGTTGATGCAGAGCGCCGGATGGTGGTGGGGCCTCGGCGACGGGGACTTCACGGGGCTGGGCATCTGGTGCGCCGTGGCATGCGGGCTGGTGGCGTGGGGATATCGCACGAGGATCGGCGGCGCCGGCACGAGCGATCGTGAGCACCTGACGAGATCGCAGTGGCGAAAGGAGGTGCGGCGCAATCGTCTGACGCGGCTGCACGCGCGGCTGCTGAGCCTGATGGCGGTGCTTGCCCTGGTGCTTCTGCTGGCCGGGTTCGGGCACGAGGCGATCGACTATCTCCTCGTCGATCCGAACGCCGAGTGGGGGCTGTTCGCCTATGTGAGCCGTGCGGGCGGGTGGGGAGCCGTGCTGGTGGCGATTGCGGGCGCGATCTACACCGCGATGAAGAACCTGCCGGCCGGCGGCGGCGATCTGCTGAAGAAGGTCCGAGAGTCGCGGTTGACGCGCGCGGCCTTCGTGGTGGTGCCCCCGCTGCTGGTGCTGGTGCTCGCCTTCACCGCGGCATGGATCGCGCATCAGGGGTTGATGGTGTTGTTCGACCGGATCGTACGGCATCCGGCCGGCAACGTACTCGTCGACAGCGGCCTGATGACGCCGTTGATGGCGGCCAAGGATGCCGCGCCCGCCGGCGTGAGGACGGTTCTCTTCGGCACCGCGCTCGCCTTCGGCGGATCGGCCGGCGCCGCTCCCGCCGCCGCCACGCCCTACTATCTCCTGCACGTTCTGCTGCTGACCGGGGTGGTGATATGCTTCACGTTCGTGCTGCAGGAAAAGGAGTTCCGGTTCCCACGGCTCGGCATCGTATTGAATCTGATCGTCCTGCTGATTTACCTGTGGAACGCCTGGCGGTTCGTGTGGGGGGTGGGGCCCGTGCCCTTCCCGAGGGAGCCGGGGGTGTTGATCATCACCGCGGCGGTCACCGGCGGGCTGCTGCTTGTTCTGGTGCTCACACGCGGCCGGGTCGTCGGCTCGCATGGGGCGGGCGGCGTTGCCGAGGGTGGCGCCGCGCCCGCATCCGAGGGCCGATCGGGCGGGGATGGCCCTTCGATCGTTGCCGGCGCGCGCCGGATCTTGAACGTTCTGATGGGCGTGATCGCGCGGAGATCCGGCACGCGCGCGCAGTCGCTGACGGCGGGCCTGATGCTGGCCGTTCTGATCTGCGTCTGCGCGTTCGGCATCGCGTTCCTGGCGGGAGGATGGCCCGTCATCACCACGTGGTCATGGGTGCCGCTCGCCAGCAACTCCAGCGGGTACGCCTTCTATGGGTTCATCTGCGCGCTCATGTGGGGAGTGGCCAAGATGTGCGTCGGCGTCGACCGCGGCAACCGCTCGCTGCTCCTGGTCTTCGCGGAGTTCGTGGTGCTGGCCGGATACATGGGAACGATGCTGGTGATGGATGCGCATCCGGCGAGCGCGGCGGCGGCTCAGGCGCACATCGCGGTGTGCATGATCGGGACGGTGCTCGCCTGGAGCGTGGTGTTCGGTTGGATCACGGACCCGAACCCGCTCTCTATGCACGAGTTCTACAAGGCGCGTCTGACACGGGCATACCTCGGGGCATCGAACCCTCAGCGGCGCCACGGGGAACGGGAGATCACCGAGGCCGCCGAAGGGGACGATCTGTTGATGCAGGACCTGAAGAACTGCCGGCGCGGTGCTCCGTATCACCTGATCAACACCACGTTGAATCTGGCCGGAGGGAGCGATCTGACGGTATCGCAGCGGATCGCCGCGGGCTTCCTCATCTCCAAGCTCTATTGCGGCTCCACGCGCACCGGGTATCGGCGTTCGAACCAATACATGAACGGCCGCATGACGCTCGGCACGGCGGTGGCGATCTCGGGCGCCGCGGCGAGCCCGACGATGGGGCGCAAGACACCGGCGGCGGCGCTTTCGATGCTGATGACGCTCTTCAACGTGCGGCTCGGCTACTGGGCTCCCACGCCGAACCTTGAGGATTGGCAACTGCCGCAGGCGCGGCTCTGGCCCTTCTACGTGATGCGCGAGTTCCTCTCGCAGACGAACGATCTCTCCAGCTTCTGCTATCTGACCGACGGCGGCCACTTCGAGAACACCGGCCTGTACTCGTTGGTGGAGAGGGGCTGCAGGTACATCGTGGTTGCCGACTGCGGCGCCGATCCGGACCGCACGTTCTCCGATCTCGGTGACGCGGTGCGGCGCTGCCGCATCGACTTCCGCGCGGAGTTCGACCTCGACGTTTCACCCCTCGTCGTCAGCCCCGAGGATGCGCGCAAGGGGAAGCTTCCGGCCGTGAACTTCGTGGTGGGGAGGGTGACCTACGCCAAGGAGCATCTCAACCGACTGCGCTGGGGAAGCCATACGGGCATCGCGGAGGGGCGCACCGGGATCATCATCGTGCTCAAGCCCACGCTCACCAGGCAGGCGACGCTGGATGTGGAGCAATACGGCGCCACGTACGAAGGGTTCCCGCAGCAGTCCGGCGACCAGTGGTTCG
>CAZJYH010000188.1:0-2521 GCA_964549365.1 uncultured Alphaproteobacteria bacterium | reverse complement strand
CAGCCGGCGCGGTGGATGCGGTTGTCGACTATCTGCGTGAGAAGGCCGCAGGTGATTCATCCGGTGCGTCGGCGTTGGCGGCGATCGTCAACGGCCTTGTCGAGGAGCGGACGATCGGCCTGCGCGACGTGCCGCGTTTCTTCGAGGAGGCCTACACCGTTCGGCCGGGGGTGGAGTGATCGAGCGGATATGTTCGAGATGCCGTTGGCTCCGAATGCGGGGCGTTCGCTAACTTGGGGTCTTTTCGTTTCGCGACGCATCAAGGTGAGCGGAGCAATCGCACAGTAACTCCATCCTGCATGAACGTTCTGATCACCGGCGGCACCGGGTTCATCGGCAGTCATCTCGCCGATGCCCTGCATGCCAAGGGATACAACATCCGCGTGCTGGTGCGTGCCAGCTCGAGCACACGGTATCTGAAGCACCTTCCGATCGAGTACGTTCAGGGGAGCCTCGAGGACGTGGAATCGTTGCGCGCGGCGACCTCCGATGTCGACTACGTCTACCACGTGGCCGGGCTGACATCCGCGCGGAACCGCGAGGAGTTCTTTCGCGGCAACCAGCTTGCCACGCGGAACCTGCTGGAGGCCGCCGCTCGTTATGCTCCCGGTGTGCGGCGCTTCGTTCATGTCTCCAGCCAGGCGGCCGTTGGGCCGGCGGTGAGCGCCGATGCGCCGACGACCGAGGAGGCGCCGTTGAAGCCGATAACGGCCTACGGTGCCAGCAAGGCCGCCGCCGAGGAGGAGGCGCACGCGCGCATGGGCGATCTGCCGATCACCATCGTGCGGCCGCCGGCGGTGTACGGGCCGCGCGATCCGGAGATCTTCCGCTTCTTCTCGATGGTGGCCAAGGGAATCGCGCCGCTGATCGGGTTCGACCGCAAGCTCGTCAGCCTGGTGCACGTGGGCGACCTGGTGCGTGGGTTCCACGAGGCGGGCGAAAGCCCGCGCGCCGCCGGCGAAACGTACTTCATCAGCTCCGAGGAGTTCTACACGTGGGATCATGTTGGGGCGGTCACCTCGCGGATCATGGGCCGCAGGCGCGCCCTGAACCTGCGCGTTCCGCACCCGGTGATCTTTCTTGCCGGCGGCATCAGCGGCTTCCTCGGCCGATTCCAGAAGAAGCCGCCGGTGTTCAACTACGAGAAGGGACGCGACATCACCCGCCGCTACTGGATCTGCTCGATCCGGAAGGCGAAGGAACATTTCGGGTACGCCCAGCAAATCTCGATCGAGGAGGGGGTGGGGAACACGGTTGCATGGTATCGCGAACAAGGTTGGCTGAAGTGAACCTTCGATGAAACTTTGTCGGCACGGTCGTGTTTGCTTGAGGTAGCGTCCATCGGTAACCGGGCGTGAACGTGCGGAAAAAGAACTTGTCTGGTACTTCGAGCCGCGCCTATATTGATCCTTGTCATTAACCTCATAGAGGCCGTTATCGATCCCTTCGCAACCCCGTACAACGCAATTCTTGCGTGATATGCGCATCGCAGAGAGCACTTCGTGGTCGTTGCCGACTATCCCCGGAATGATGAACGGACAGGTGTTTCTCTGTTGCTGAACGTTGAGAATCTCAGCATTACTCTATGAGGATGACTTTCATGCGGCTTCCATCACGCCGCCGACTTTCGCCGGCGATCCCTTTGTTCTTCGTAGCTGCGCTCTCGGCCTTCGCTCAAACGACGAGCGGTTCGGGCGGCTCCGCCGTGCCGTTCCTCATCATTCCGCCGAACGCACGCACCGGGGGCATGGGTGAAGTAGGAACCGGCACCGCCAAGGATATCAGCGCTACCTTCTATAATATCGGCGGTCTGGCCTACCAGAAGCATACACAGGTGAGCGTCACCTACTCCAAGTGGCTTCCGCAATTCAACGCGGATCTGCACTACAGCTACGTCAACGGCTCCACGTACGTCAAGGATATCGACGGCACCATCAACGCACATCTCGTCTTCCTCGATCTCGGTGAGTTCCAGCAGACGTTCGAGACCGGCCAGCAGGGCGCGAAGTTCCGCTCGCTGGAGTTCGCGATCGGTGCCGGATACTCGGCGATGGTGCAGGACGACATCGGCTTCGGCGTGCAGGCACGCTACATCCAGTCGAACCTGTCGAGCGTCACCGTCGGCAACGAGAAGCCGGGCATCGGCCGCAGCGTCGCCTTCGATATCGGTGCGCTCTGGACGCCGAAGACCGATTGGGGGATGCCGGAGGATTTCCTCGGCGTGGGCGTGAACCTTGCCAACATCGGCCCGAAGATCCACTACGTCGACATTCAGCAGGCCGATCCGCTGCCGACCACGTTCCGCCTGGGACTGGGGATGCATCTGGTGAAGGACGAGTTCAACGATCTGACGGCCGCCATCGACATGACCAAGCTGTTGGTCAACCGCCCGAGCATCAACGAGGTGGACCCTGTGCCGAAGTCGCTCATCACGGCATGGGGGAACGGCAAGGGCGTCGAGTGGTCCATGGGCATGGAGTATTGGTACGAGCAGCTTGTGGCGCTTCGTGCCGGGTACTTC
>CAZJYH010000187.1:0-8500 GCA_964549365.1 uncultured Alphaproteobacteria bacterium | reverse complement strand
CCAGATGCCGCCGATGCCGATCGGTGCCGCGAGATCCAGCCAGTGGAAATGCAGGCCGTCGCGGTTGAACGCCGGCGATATCAGCCAGAACAGATCCACGAAGCGCATCAGGATGATCAGCATCGCCACGCGGGCCAGGGCCTTCGGGTTCCGCTTGATCTTGCGCGAGAGCAGCAGCAGGAACGGCAGGAAGAAGTGCACCGCGAACAACACGGCGGGGATCACGCCCCAGCTCGTGTACAGGCGCGACGCATACCACGGCGTCTCTTCCGGCAGGTTCGCCGCCCAGATGATGAGCAGCTGCGAGATGCCGACATACGCCCACAGCATCGTGAAGGCAAACATGAAGTTGCCGAGGTCGTGGAAGTAGACGGACTTGAGCTTTTCGGCATACTTGGGGCTCATCCCCATGATCGCCACCACCATGATGATCGAGAAGGCAAAGGTGGAGAGCGCCTGGCCGATGACGAAGATCAGCCCGTAGATCGTCGAGCCCCAGTGCGGTTCGAGCGACATCACCCAGTCGAACACGGCGAAGGTGGCCGTCAAGGCGAAGATCACCACGCCGATGCCGCTGAGATTCTGAATGCGCGGCGTCACGTGCGCTCCGCCGAGCTCCTCCTGCTTCCTCACCATGCGCGTCAGCAACGTGGACATGCCGAACCACACGACGAAGTAGATCACCATGCGGACAAGGAAGAAGGTCTCGTTCAGATAGGCGCTCTTGTGCTGCAGCACGGGATCCTTCGCCACGACATCGGCGTGCGACCATTCGTAGAGATGATGGATGCCGAACGCCAGCGGCAGAAACAGCACCAGCATCACCGGGATCGTGCGGATGCCCGACTCCAGCAGACGGCGGATGGTGAAGCCCCACGGACCGCCCACCAGGTTGTGGAGCATGAAGATCCCGAACGAGCCGAGAGCCAGGCCGATCCAGAACATGTACCCGAACAGGTACGACTGGAAGAACTGATCGCCCTGAGTGAAGGCGCCCACCGCCAACCCTGCAACGCCGATCACGCCTGCGATCAGCGCGCGCTGTTGGATTCGGCTCAACTGCGGACGTATTGCTTCGATCTTCTCGTTCATTGTGCGGAACCTTCGATCTTATTTCGTTCCTGTGCCGGGACATCGTTCAGCGAGGCATGCTGGCTCAACTGCAACGCCCGGATGTACGCAACAATGGCCCAACGATCCTCGGGAACCACGCGCGTGGCATAGCTGTACATGCGCCCGAAGCCGTTGGAGATCACGTCGTAGAAGTACCCGTCGGGCATCGCGCGCAGACGATCGCTGTGATACGTCTGCGGCTGCGGAAAGCCGCGCTGCACGATCATGCCGTTGCCGTCACCCATGCGACCATGGCACGGCGAGCAGTAGATGTTGAAACGATCCTGTCCCCGCTTCACCAGTTCGGTGGTCACCGGGATCGGAATGCTGCCGTTCTTGTCGACCGGCGTGCCGTTCAGCGCGAGCGCCTCGGCGTAGCGATCGGCCGAGTCGCGCTCGGTTGCGATGCCGGTGCCGGTGACGGTTCCGCCGGTCGGCTCGGTGAAGGAGCTCGTATGATTGCTCCAGACCGGATTGCGCGGCACCGTCCCCTGTACCTGCGGGCGGGCGGACATGCTGTCGGCGAAGAGCTGGCTGCCGCGCAATGACTTCATGCGCGGCTGGTCGTACATCTCCACGCGGCAACCGGTGAGCACCGCGAGCACCGCCGCGGCCAGAGCCGGCGCGATGATGCGAAGCACACGCCGCATGCGGCTGCCCGCCGTCCGCCGCGCGTCGACGCGCCGGGTATCTGAGGATGGCATAGTCACGTTTCGTTCCATGATAGAAATCAGTGCTCCACTTCGCTGATGTCCGCCGGGTTCATGCTGGCAAGCAGCTCGCGCGTCTTCGCGGCATCGAACTTCTCGTCGGCCGCCTCCACGCACAGGAAGAACCGATCGTCGGAGGCGCGCTCGAAACGCTTCACGTTGAACACCGGGTGATACGGCGTCGGCAGACCGTTCAGCGCGATCATGCCGAATACCGCCGTCAGCGAAGCGAAGAGCACCGCGAGCTCGAAGGTGATCGGGATGAACTGTGGCCAGCTGAAGTCCGGACGCCCACCGATGTTCATCGGAAAGAAGTAGACCGAGATGTAGACCTGCAGGCCGAAGCCGGTGAACATGCCCGCGAACCCGGCGATCAGGATCAACCAGCCGAGATACGGCCCACGCTTCGGCATGAGCTCCTCGACGGCCTCCACCGGAAACGGCATGTAGGCGTCGTAATGCTTGTAGCCCGCGTTCTTGACCCGCTCGGCCGCTGCGGTCAGCTCCTCCGGAGTCTCAAACTCCGCCATCAGGCCGTAGATCGGAGGCAATGGAGTGTTCTGAATCATATCTCGTTATTCCGATGAGCCGCCCACTCGGCGCGGGAGGCGTTGCCGGGATATCTTCGTCAGGTATGTACGTCGTCGGCGTGCGCGCGTCGCCGCCACCTAGTGATGTCCGTGTGCCACCTCGTGCGACAGCTCGCGCATTTCCGCGATCGCGATCACCGGCACGAAGCGAACGAACAGCAGGAACAGGAACAGGAAGAAGCCCATCGTGCCGAAGAACATCCCGAAGTCCCAGATGGTGGGATGATACGGATCCCACGAGCCCGGGAGGAAGTCGCGATAGAGGCTCGTCACGATGATCACGAACCGCTCGAGCCACATGCCGACGTTCACCACGATCGAGATCAGGAACAACACCAGCGTGCTGCGGCGGGCGCGGCGCGACCAGAGGATCTGCGGGATCACGATGTTGCACGCGATCAGCGCCCAGTAGCTCCAGCCCATCGGGCCGGTGGTGCGGTTGACGAACATTCCCCATTCGTAGGTATTGCCGCTGTACCACGCAAGGAACGCCTCCATCGCGTAACCGTAGCCCACCACGAGCCCCATCGCCAGCATCACCTTCGCCATGTTGTTCAGGTGGCGCGCGGTGATGAAGCCCTCCAGCCCGTACGCCTTGCGCAGCGGTATACAGAGCGTCAGCACCATCGCAAAACCGGAGTAGATGGCGCCGGCCACGAAGTACGGCGGGAAGATCGTCGCATGCCAGCCCGGCAGGTTCGAGACCGCGAAGTCGAAGGAGACGATCGTGTGCACCGAGAGCACCAGCGGCGTCGAGAGGCCCGCCAGCACGATGTAGGCGGTGCGGTAGCGGCGCCAATGCTGTGCCGATCCGCGCCAGCCGAGCGAGAGGATGCCGAAGATCTTCTGCGCAAGCGGCTTCACCGTCCGATCACGGAGCGTCGCAAGGTCCGGGATGAGGCCCACGTACCAGAACAGCAGCGATACCGTGCCGTATGTGGAGATCGCGAACACGTCCCAGAGCAGCGGGCTGCGAAACTGCTGCTGCACGCCCATCGCGTTCGGGAACGGGAACAGCCAGTAATCGAGCCACGGACGTCCGGTGTGCAGCAGCGGATACAGACCGGCGCAGGCAACCGCGAAAAGCGTCATCGCCTCGGCGAAACGGTTGATCGACGTGCGCCAGTTCTGCTTCAGCAGCAGAAGGATCGCCGAGATCAGCGTTCCGGCGTGGCCGATACCGATCCACCAGACGAAGTTGATGATGTCGAACGCCCATCCGACCGGCTGATTGTTTCCCCAGATACCGACGCCCGTGAAGAGCAGGTTCGTGATCGAGATCAACATCACGCACGTCAGCGCGCCGCCGATCGTGAACCCGAGCTTCCAACCCTTTGAAAGCTTCTGGTGCAGCGAGATGTCGGCGATCTTTCCGGTTATCTGGGCATAGGTATAATCCGGCGCCAGCACCGGTGGGTTCGGAGCAATCCCGTTCGCCTCAGGCGACTCAATGCGCTTCATCAGGAAACCTTCTCGAGTTCAGGATTCGGATTACGAAGCTTCGCGAGGTAGGTCGTGCGCGGCTTCGTGTTCAGATCGTCGAGCAATGCGTAGTTCAACGGCGAGGCCTTCAGCTTGGAAACGCGGCTGTTCTTGTCGTTGATGTTGCCGAAGGTGATCGCCTCGGTCGGGCAGACCTGCGCGCAGGCGGTGACGATCTCACCATCCACCAGCTCACGCCCTTCCTTCTTCGACTCGATGCGCGCGTGGTTGATGCGCTGCACGCAATACGTGCACTTCTCCATCACGCCTCGGCTGCGCACCGTCACGTCCGGATTGCGCATCATCTTGTACGACGGCGTTTCCAGGTCGGAGAAGAGCAGATAGTTGAAGCGGCGCACCTTGTACGGACAGTTGTTCGAGCAGTACCGCGTTCCGATGCATCGGTTGTACACCATGTCGTTCAAGCCTTCGGCGCTGTGCACCGTGGCTCCGACCGGACAGACCGACTCGCACGGTGCCTTCTCACACTGCATGCAGGTGATCGGCTGCACATGCTGCTGCGGATTGTTCGCATCACCCTCGTAGTAGCGATCGACGCGGATCCAGTGCATCTCGCGACCGCGCTTCACCTGATCCTTGCCGACGATCGGGATGTTGTTCTCCGACTGGCAGGCCACGATGCAGGCGCTGCACGACGTGCAGGACGTCAGGTCGATCGTCATGCCCCAGGCATACTGCCCATCGTAGGAACGCTCCGGGTACAGCGACACGTACTCCTCGTGCTCGTGCGCCTCCTCCATGAACTTCGCGTTGGCAACGTACTCGGCAAGCGTGCCGTGGCGGATGATGTCGCGCCCCTCCATGCTGTGATGGAGCTGCGTGGTGACGAGCGTATAGCAATCGCCCGTCTTCGAGGTCGTGATGCCCGAAACGGCCCACGGCGACTCCGACGTCCGGATCGCATAGGCGTCCACGCCGATGCCGTTGCCGACCCGACCGGCGTTGCGGCGTCCGTGCCCGAGATAGACCGTGCCGCATCCGTCGGCGTGGCCCGGCATCACCCAGACGGGGAGCTTCGCCGAATGTCCCTTGTACCCGACCTCCACGACATCCTCGGTGGCAACGCCCATCTCCTGCGCCGTCTTCGGGCTCAGGAACAATGCGTTGTCCCAGACGAGCTTCGACATCGGCTTCGGGATCTCCTGAAGCCAGCCGAGATTCGCGTAGCGGCCGTCGCGCAGCATCGGATCCTGACGGAACGCCAGCTCCATGCTGTTGGCCGAGGCCGCGGGTTTGGCGGCGCCGGCCGCCCAATCTGCCTTCAACGCAACCGTCTTCGGCGCGAACGCCGTCCCCTCGACCACACCGCGATACAACGCCTGGTGCCACCGCGTCTCGAAATCCGCCGAAGGGGCGGGAGCCGGTGCGGGAGCCGGCGCGGCTGAGCTGTCGGAGGCCGGCCGCGCAGCCGGGGCGGCGCTCTTCCCCCCCGCCTGCCAGAACGCGCGGACGATGTCGTAGGAGCTTGTCGTGGTGCCGCTGGTCAGCGCCGCGATCACCTCATGAGCCGACTTGCCCCCCCACAACGGCGCGATCAACGGCTGGACGATCGAGACCGTGCCGTCGATGGCTCGCGCATCGCTCCAGGTTTCCAGATAGTGCGCCTCCGGGATGTGCCAGTGCGCGATGAAGCCGGTCTCGTCGTTGTAGGCACCCAGATGTACCAGCGTGCGCACCTTCTTCACGCGCTCGGAGAAGTTCAAGTCGACCGGTGCATTGTAGGCGGGATTGCCGCCGAGCACCACCAGCACCTCGACGGCGCCGGAATCGACTTCCTTCATCAACTCGGCCAGCGCCGCGGTCTGATTGCCGGCATTCGCGGCGATCGGATCGGTGTAGATCACCGTTGTGCCGACGTTGCCGAGCGCCGCGTTCATCGCGTGCGCGAGCGCGTGCACGGCGGCCGGCTGCTCGTCGCCCGCGATCACGATGGACTTGCCGCGATTGGCCTGCAGGTCCTTCACCAGCGCGGGGATCAGATGCTTCTTCAGTTCCTCCACCTGAGCAGAGGGCCCCTGCTCGGCGGCGCCGGGAACGCCCAACGCCGCGCCGACGGCCCATGCTGCGTTGGCGACGTTGCTCGGCGAAAGCGCGCTGCGATGATCGGCCACGCCGCCGGTCGTCGTCGGCGCGGTCTCGAAGGCATACAGCCGGCTCATCTTCTTCTCACCGATCGCCGCCTTGCGACGCGAGGAGAAGTCACGAGAGTAGCGCACCGCGCCGGGCATCGTGAGCATGAAGTCGGCATCGATCGAGAACACCACGTCCGCCTTGTCGAATCGATAGGTGGTCTCCACCGGCTCACCGAAGGCCATTCTGGCCCCCTCGACAACGTTGTCGCGCCCGAGCGGCTCGTACTGATACCATTTGGCCGCCGGGTAGGCGGCCAGCAGCGCACGCATCTGTTCGGCCAGCGTCGGCGAGCCGATGGTTTCGCTCAGCACGCGCAGCCCCTTGCCGCCGTCCGCTTTCCAGGCTCCCACCTCGGTGGCCGCCATGGCCGTGAACGCCGCCCAGGTGCTGATGCGCCCGCGGTTCAGGATGTTCTGCGAACGATCGGGATCGTAGAGCCCGAGGATCGACGCCTGCGTAACGCCGTCGGTGGAGCCGAGGCTTGCGGGGTGATCGGGATTCCCTTCGAGCTTCGTGGGGCGCCCGAGATGGCTTTCGGCGAGCACTCCGATCGCATAGCCATGCACCGGCATGGCCGTGGCGAAGTAGGAGGGCTTGCCGGGAACGAACTGTTCCGGAGCCTTCACGTACGGAACGATCGCCTCGTCCGGCTGCTTGGCACAGGCACCGATGCCCGCCAGCGCAAGCGAGGCGCCCATCAGCTTCAGGAAATTGCGACGGCTTACCGGGTCGAGCCATTCGGAGGACCCGTGCGGGAACTCACGATCCACCATTTCGCGGAACTCGTCG
The DNA here is from genome assembly GCA_964549365.1 of uncultured Alphaproteobacteria bacterium. Taxonomy (GTDB): domain Bacteria; phylum Bacteroidota; class Ignavibacteria; order OLB7; family OLB7; genus JAFDZV01. The sequence goes on along the minus strand of CAZJYH010000187.1, from coordinate 1,662 downwards.
GTGGCAGCGATCTCCTCAAGGCCGCGCCAGTACTGCTTACCGGTTGCATTGGCCATGCGCTCGCGAAACGCGGGAAGATCGAGAGCTTTACGATTGACTGTGTCGTTGTCGTTCTGCATTATCTATGGCAGATAGAGCAATTGGTGAGCTGTTTGACGTTGACGTGATATTCCTGCACCAGCTTCGGGCCCAGCACGGCCTGATCTTCCGCGGGCTTGTAGCCCATGGTGACGATCTGATCGCGCGGACGGATCATCTTCTCGGGATTGCGATGGCAATTCAAGCACCACTCCATCTGCAAGGGGCTCTCCTGCCACATCAGCGGCATCTTGTCGACTCGGCCGTGACAGCTCTCGCAGCCGATGCCCTTGGCAACATGGATACTGTGATTGAAGTAGACGAAGTCGGGAAGGTCGTGAACGCGTGTCCACTTCACGGGGATACCGGACTTGAAGCTCTCGCGGATCGGTGCGAGGATGGCGGCATTGGTCCAGATCTGTGAGTGGCAGCTCATGCATGTTTCGGTGGGCGGGATGCCGGCAAACGAAGATTTCTCAACGCTCGTATGGCAATAGCGACAGTCGATGCCAAGGCCCGCGACATGGTGCTCATGGGTGAACTGCACCGGCTGTTCGCGGGCGACCAGCTCGTTGGTCATGTACGATGACCTGTTCAAAGCCCAGAGCAGCAACAACGTCCCGCCCAGGGCCATCCCTATCGCAATGATGCTGACCTTTGAGAGAACGTTGGAACTACGATGAAATAGTTGAGCCATCGTGCAGCTGCGTTATGTCGTTGTCCCTCCCTCCGCACCATTCGATCGGCACACCGAAATCAGCACCGTCACGGCGCGCGGTTGAGGAACTGTGCGTGTCAAATGAGAACCGAACCCGCCTGCGATGTCGTGCTTCGGCACTTCATCACACCCCGCCCGCATCGAGCGGTGCGAAGATACATCCCTCTATCTAACGTGCCAAATTTAATCGCGTCTCGTTCGTCCATCCATGACTTTCGTCACGTTTCCGCCGACAACCGCGTTATTCCGCGCCCCTTGTTGATTGAATTTGGACGTAATTCAAATAACAACGCATCCGCCGCAAACACGGGCGGGGCAAGGCTTTGCGGCGCGGCAACATTGACACGGCGCGCGCATGTCGACCGTCGATCTTCGAAATACGATCGGGCGGCGCACGCCGAACATGCACCGCCCGATCAGAACGTCACCGCCGGCGCGCGCTTCATGCGATCGGCATCATGCGCGGCGCCCGGCATTCTCGACGCGTTACTCCTCCACTTCCTCCAACTCCGCCGCGGCCACGATCTTCGTCTCGATCTCCTTCGGCACCTCCTCGTAGTGGCTGAACGACCGCGTGTAGCTGCCGCGCCCCTGCGTAAGGCCGCGGAGCCGCGCGGCATAGCCGTACAACTCGGCCAGCGGGATCTGCGCCTTGATCACCTGCGCCGTCCCCTTCGAATCCATCCCCTGAATGCGCCCACGACGGCTGGAGAGATCGCTCATGATGTCGCCCATCGAATCGACCGGCGCCCCGCCAGCCAGCGCCGCCGCCGCCGGGGCAAAGACATCGCGGCCATGAAACGTCGGTGCAGCTGACGATGAAGCCCTGAGGATCACGCAGCGGGCGTCGGGACGCAGCAGCGCCG
>CAZJYH010000186.1:0-8520 GCA_964549365.1 uncultured Alphaproteobacteria bacterium | reverse complement strand
GTGGTGAGCGGGGGGGGGGGGGGTAAAATTTAATGTACAACCGAGGCCCTTGCCCGTGCCGCAATTTTGCATGTTCCAGGCTGCTGTTTATTCCCATGATGGAAAGCAGCGGAGGGCGGGGTGAACCAACATCCCGGCGCAGTTGATTCCACACCGAACGTTTTCTGTCCTCGGCATCAGCATCGACCACGAGCCGCGATTCTTCTTCGGCAGAAGGCCGTAGCGGCGGCTCATGGCACGGTTGCGAACATCCTCCCCCGACGTATGCTCCGTTGCGGAGCGCGCCGGGGCGCATGGTGCCTACGACACAACGGAATTCCACGGGCGCGAGATCCGGCGTCGCGCTTCTCACTATCCATGACGAGGGGGAACAAACATGAGACGTGTTGCAGATGTCTTGTGGATCTGCATGATCCTCGCGACGGTTTCGAGTGCGTTGAACGCACAGGTGATCGACAGCAACTACATTCGCGTGCGCGATCTCGGACAGAAGGTCTATTACGTGGGGATCGGCCCCAGCGCGAACTATTCGGAGGGGACCATCGCGGGGCTGCTCCCGAATGAGCTGGAGGATCCCACGCCGCTGGTGCTGGGTTTCGGCGACGCGGATCTGACGGACTCCGCCGACATCGAGGTGCGGTGCCGCCGGAATGTGGTCAACAACAACATGCGGTTGGTGATGCGCAATGTGACGGCCAACAAGGTGATTGCGAACATCTGCCTGCGTCCGACGGCCGTGCCGGGCGAATACGAGCTCGACGTCCCGCCGGGGTCCGGCGTCGCGCCGGTGCGTCCGGTGGACTCGATCAAGGAGGAGACTCTGAAGTGGCTTGCTGTCGGGACATACTTCACGACGATCCAGACCGTGGCCGCGGTCGATCCGGACTGCCCGTGCGCGGGGAGCAACACGCCGTGCACCGTGCACTTTCCGCACGACGATATCTGTACCGGTTTTGGCTCAGGCGGATCCGGCCCGTTCAACATCAACAAGGTGCGGGTGTTTGCCGCATGTTACGGGACGACATGGGTCGATCTGCTCTCCTGCTGTCAGAGCCACGACCGTTCACTCTGGTGCACGGGACGTTCCACGCGCTTCTTCGGCGTCCAGTGGATCAACATCGAGTTGATGGCGTGTATCATCGGGAAGGTGACAACCGCCGTTGCCGGCCGCGTCCCCTGGTATTGCGGCGGCGCGATCGTGGGCGCGATCCTCGGTGCCGCGCAGGGTGCGTTCATCGGACAGGCCGCGTTTCTCGTGGTGACGGTGATCACGAACGGACAACTGATTGCCGGGGATAACTGCTACATATCGGCCGGCGACGAGCTGAAGAGCTGTCTGTGCGGCGGCGATGTGCAGACGCTCCGATGCCGCGACGGTCTGGAGATGTGCAAGGGGAAGAACGGGCTGCAGGATCTGCAGGGGCCGACCGGGGAGGTCTGCATCTGCGATCCCGACGATCACACCGGAACGTTGGAGGTGACCCCTGTGATTCCGGGAGCCACGTACACCTGGCACGCGGAGGGGAATGCGACCGTGACGCAGGATCCGCTCAATCCGCACCGCGCGACGGTGAACGCCACCGGCAACGGCACCGTCTCCGTGGTCGTCGAGATCCCCGGATGCGGGCTCAACAAGAAGTTCACCCGCACGGTGACCAACGGAGTTCCGCCGAAGCCGGTGATCACGACGTTCGGCGGTGCAACCCCGACCTGCATCCCGCGCCGGCCCGGCACCAGCTTCGTGGTGGACAAGAATCTCGCCGGAGCCCCATCGGCTTGTCCGACGGAGTACAAGCTGCAGTTCACGTCGAATGTCGGCGGCACCGTCGTGCATCACACGGCCGCGTTGCAGAAGTGGTCGAAGGACGGGAACTGGTTCCTGGCCCGTCCTGATCTGGAGGGGACGCAGTTCTGCGTGACCGTCACCGCGCGCAACAAGTGCGGTGAGTCCGAACCGACGACGTTCTGCGTGAACGTCGACGACGACTGCCCGCCGGTCAACGGAACGATCGCCGGTCCCGATGCCTCGGGCGTACCGACCACCGGCCTCGATGCCGATCAGGACGTGTTGTACCCGAACCCGGCAACCGGCTCGGTGACGCTGCGCATGGCGGAGGCCGAACTCGGCGCGACGATCAGCGTGGTGGACATGGGGGGGAACGTGATGGTGACGGCGCCGGTGCAGTCGAAGGAAGTGGCGATCGATCTTGCGGGCGTCCCCGCGGGTCCGTATATCGTCAACATCACCAAGGGCCGCGTCACCGTTGCCCGACAGCTTGTTGTGGTACGATAACATCATCGTTCCCCGCCCGCGCCGCGCAGCACGGGCGGGGAACGGTTACGCAGCGGAGATTGTCATGACATCGAATCTGCATGGCACCGGGCATCGGGTGCGGTCACTCCGGGCCATCCTCGGCATAACGTGCTCCCTTCTTCTCGGTGCGCTTCACGCGCCGGCGTACGCTCAAGTGGAGGCGGGCATCTGGGGGGGCGTCAGCTCCTCGTCGCTCCCGTACACGCGCTCCCGGCCGGGGATCGGCGTCGGCGCGACGGCCCTGTGGCGCCTCTCGCCTGCGTGGGGGGTGCGGCTCTCGGGGGGCATCCTGCAGAGCGCCTTCTCGAATTCGGAGTACACGCTGCTCCCTCCGGCAAGCGAGCGCACGTTTCACGCGCGGATCGTACCGATCGAGCTGGGAGCCAGGCTGCGAACCGCCTCCGGCGCCGACGACGCATCGTTCGTCCTCGGAGGCGGCATGGCCGTTGCGTTCTGCAAGCGGGACGATGTTCCGGTGTTCAAACGTCCCGACGATACCACAACAATCGCCGGCGTCTCGTTCACGAGCGTCGGATCGGTCTTCAGCGTCGGCGCCGAGACGGGGCGCCTGGCCGGAGATCGCCTGCGGGTGACGATCGATGCACAGGCCTTCTTCGGCCTCTCGGGGCTCGACGATGCAGGGAAGCGTCCGGGATATCTCATGCTGAGCGCCGGGGTGCTGTACGCCTTCTGAGCGGCTCGTCGCTTCACCGCCCATAACGTTTCGAGCATCGAGGCGGCGACGGAGGGGGCGTGTGACGTTCGGTGTGATCGTTTCGTCGTTCGGGTAGAGTCATTTCCGCTCGCGACGTCCGCTTCACGGCTGCGGTAGCGCGAGCCGTCCGAATGGTCATTGCGATCAGTCGGGCGGCTTCATGCCATGTATCACAGCCGGATCGTACGTCGTCATCCCGGAATGATGACGCGCGTCGGCCCGCTCCCCTGAACGCGCATGTACATACTCCCCGCCTGCGCGCGATGCGCGCGCATCGCCCTGCTTTGCACGATCGTTCTCTGTGCCCGAGCTGCGGCACAGCCCTCCACGGTCGATTCACCCACCGATTCCCGTTTCAACTTCCTCGAGAACCGGGGGCAGATCGTCGACGGCTCCGGCGCCGCCCGGCCCGACATTCTGTTCATGGCCCGCGCCGGGACCATCCGCATGTACCTGCGGCGTTCCGGCGTCAGCTATGTCTTTCTTCGTCCCGAACGGGACACCGCGTCACGGCAGGCCCCGATCGCCGACGCCGTGGCGCGTGCAAACGCGCCGGGTACAGACGCGCCGCGAGAAGGAGCGTTGCCGAAGAATGACGTGCCTTCGCGGTTCTCGACGTTCCGGCTGGATATGGAGTTGGTGGGAGCCAATCCCGCTCCGATCGTCGAGACGGCGGGCATGTCGGCCGGGCACACGAACTACTATCTGGCGCATTGTCCCGCGGGGATCACGGACGTGCGGTCGTTTCGCCGGATCACCTACCGCGATGTGTATCCGCGGATCGATCTGGTCTACTACGCCGCTGCGGGGAGCCTCAAATATGATTTCATCGTGCATCCGGGCGGGCGTACCTCGGATATCCGAATGCGATACATCGGCGCCGACGGCCTTGTTCAGACGCCTGACGGGCGTGTGACCGTGCACACCCCGTTGGGTGACGTCATCGAGGGGCGTCCGGAGGTGTTCAGCGAGAGCGGTGCGACCTCGCAGATGCCGGTTGCATCGAAGTATCGCGTGCGCGGCACGGAGATCGGGTTCGAGGTCGGCGCGTACGATGGAACGAAGGTGCTGCGAATCGACCCGACGCTCTCGTGGACGACGTATTACGGCGGGACCTCGACCGATGCCTCGGGTTGGTGGATTGGTGGAATCGGGTGGCAGTCGACCTTCTCGATCAGCCTCGACGGCTGCCGGGCCGGGCCCGACACCACGGTCACGATCTATTCGAGCACCCACAGCGCCGACTTCCCGGTCAGGCCGGGCGTCGTACAGTTGACGATCGCCGGAGCGGCGGATCTCGGCCTCGCGCGGTTTTCACACAGCGGCGCGTTGATGTGGTCCACGTTCTTCGGAGGGTCGGGCTTCGATTACAGCACAAGCGTCGGCACGGACGCGGCCGGCAATGCGTACATGGTCGGCAGAACCGTCAGCGCAAATTTCCCGACGACTCCGGGTGCGTTCAACCCGACGATGGTCGGCACGGACGCGAGTTTCATCGTCAAGCTGACGAACACCGGTGCGCTCGGATGGAGCACGCTGTACAACGGTGCGTTCCTTTCCACGATCGCCGTCGACAAGTTCTCGGACCTGGTCGTCTGCGGATCGGGCGACAGTCGACTGGCCGCCACGCCGGGGGCGTATCAGACGGTCGGCCCAACCGGCTCCAACACGAAGGGGATCATCGCGAAGTTCACATCGACCGGAACGCAGCGGTGGTGCACATTCTTCGATGGCGCGCCGACCGTCGTCGACACGGTCACGTCGGGTGTGGGGGCCATCGCGGTGGACAGTTCGGGATACATCTACGCCACCGGCGCAACGCAGCGTTCCGACTTTCCGATCGTCGGCACGCCGCTGCAGCCGACGATTGCCGGGCAGTCCGACGCCTGGGTTGCCAGGCTCGACGGCAACGGCCGTCCGCTCTGGTCCACATTCATGGGTGGGTTCTTCTCCGACTACGGTTCGGGGATCGCGGTCGATCGATTTGGCGGCGTGATCGTCTGCGGCACGGCGAGCCCGCTGTTCCCCGTCACCGCCGGGGCATATCAGGTGACCCATCGCGGCGTTCTCGATCTGTTCGTCGCGCGGTTTGACGGTAACGGTGCGCGCCGTTGGTGCACGTACTTCGGCGGCACCGGGCTGGACTATATCCCGCGCGTCGAGGCCGATGGAAACGGAAATGTGTGGATCGGGTTTGGGACGAATTCACCCGACCTGGCGGTTACGCCGGACGCCGTCCAGTTGACGCAACCGGGGGGATTCGACGGGGCGCTTGCGAAGTTCGACTCGAGTGGGCGTTTCCGTTACGGGACCTACTACGGCGGCGGCGGCCAGGATCAGATCGACGGCCTCGCCATAAGCCCACTCGGCGTTTTCCTCTTCGGCAATGCCGTATCGACAAATCTCCCCATGACCGGGAGCTCCTACAGTGCCACGAAGATCGGTGGGTTCTCCGATGCATTTCTCGCGTTCATGTGCGACGCCACGCCGTTGATCGAACCCGCCGGGCCGACGACCATGTGCACCGGCGATTCGACCGTGCTGAACGGACCGATCGGGGTCGGGTCGTATCGCTGGTCCAACGGCGCAACGACGCGCTCGATCACCGTGAAGGCGGGGGGCTCCTATACGGTCACGGTCGGGTTCAACGGATGTTCGGCCACATCCGACCCGGTTACGATCACATTGCTGCCGCTCCCACAGCGTCGGATTTCGCCGGGGGGCCCGATCGTATTGTGCGAGGGAGACAGCGTTGGACTCTCCGTTTCCGGCGGACTGAGCAGCTACCGGTGGTCCACGGGTGAGACAGCGAGAACGATCATCGTCAAAACCGCCGGCACGTACTTCGTCCATTTTACCGACGCCAACGGATGCTCCAACGTATCCGACACCGTCACCGTGCGCGTCAGCCCGCTGCCTCGGGCGACAATCTCGGCATTGGGGCCGGTGAAGTTCTGCGCCGGGGAACGCGTCACGCTCGATGCCGGCGACGGCTACTCGGCGTATGCCTGGAGCACGGGCGATTCCACGCGCTCGATCACCGTCACCAAATCGGGTACGTATGCGCTTCGCGTGCGCAACGCCGACGGTTGCTGGGGGCCGCTTTCGCTCCCGGTTACCGTGACGGTCTACCCGGCGCCTCGTATCGCGATCCGCAATCTTCTGCCGACCATCTTCTGCGAGGGGGACAGCACGCTGCTGGTTGCCACGCCGGCCACGTTCGACTCGTACACATGGTTCAACGGCGCCCGGACGCCCACCATCACCGTCACCACGTCGGGTGTGTACACATTGACCGCCGTCGACTCCAACGGCTGCGTCGCGACCGCGCAGGTCGAGGTGGAGGTGAATCCGCGCCCGCGCGCCACGATCGGCGTGGGCGGCCCGTTGCGTTTCTGCGCGGGAGATTCGGTGGCGCTCACGGTGAGCGGGTACTCGTTGGTCGAGTGGTCCACCGGCCGGGTCGGCGGGCGGATCACGGCGTCCTATCCAGGGCGTTACTTCGCCACCGTCGTCAGTGAGAACGGCTGCCGGGGGATGACCGACACCGTGCAGGTGGAGGTGCTTCCGCGTCCGGCGGCATCGATCGCCGGCCCGCGCAGCGTGTGCCCCGGAACGCTTGCCTCCTACTCGGCGCCGGCGGGGACTGCCCGGACGTACGACTGGACGGTGACCGGCAACGGTTCGATTGCTTCGGGCGCCGGAACGAGCTCGATCGGCGTCGCGTGGGGGAATCTCGGCTCGGGGACGGTTCGCCTTCGAGTCCGGGATGAGGGGACAGGCTGCACCTCCGATACCGTGCTCACGGTGGTGATCGGATCGGTGTTGGTGCCGGTGGTTACGACGGATCGCCCGCTGCCGCTCTGCGCCGGCGACAGCGTCACGCTCGACGGCGGAGCGTATGCCACGTACCGGTGGTCGACCGGTGCAACCACGCGCAGTATCACGACGAACAGCCCGGGCGATTACTACGTGACGGTACGCGACGCGAACGGCTGCGGCGGCACCTCCGAGCCGGTGCACGTGGCGATCCATCCGCTTCCGGCGCCGGTGATCGCGATGCCGAACGGCGGCGTGTTCTGTGAGGGGGACAGCATCGTTTTGGATGCCGGCGCGCCGTATGCGCGCTATGCATGGTCCAACGGCTTCTCCGGTCGCACGATCGTCCTGCGCGGCGCATCGACGATCAGCGTTGCCGTGACCGACTCGAACGGCTGCGTCGGCAGGTCGCCCGAGGTGGTCGTGCGGACGCTTCCACGCCCTTCCGGTGCGGTCACTGGGCCGGACCGCGTCTGCCGCAATTCCACGGCATCGTATGAGGCGCCGTTGCTCGGCGGGGCCTCCTATGCATGGCGCGTGACGGGAGGGAACGTGGTTGCCGGCGTCGGAACGGCCGGCGTAACGGTGGCATGGGGGGTGGGGGGAGCGGGCCGCGTCGACGTCGACGTGATCTCGTCGGCCGGTTGTCGCGGGTCGATCGAGGGGCTCGACGTCGAGATCGGCGACAGCCTCGTCCCCGTGGTGACACCGGCGGGCCGGGTTTTGTTGTGCGATGGGGCGACCGTCGAGCTGGACGCCGGCGCGGGATATGCCTCGTATCGCTGGTCGACGGGGGAGACGACGCGGAAGATCACAGTCGGCACGGCGGGAAGCTATTCGGTGACGGTGGCCGATCCGGGCGGCTGTGCCGGGACATCGGCGCCGGTGGTGGTGGTGCCGGGCGAAGCGTTCACACCGTCGATCACCGCATCGGGTCCGCTGGAGTTCTGCGAGGGGGACAGCGTTGTGCTGACCGCCGACGCCGGATATGCCGCGTATCGGTGGTCCACCGGTGCCTCGGTGCGGTCGGTCGTCGTGCGCACGTCCGGCGCGTACACCGTAACCGCGAGCGACTCCGACGGGTGCACGGGCACATCGGCCGCCGTCGTCGTGACGGCGCATCCCGCCCCCGCGCCGCCGTCGATCAGCGCGGCCGGTGCCGTTCTGAGCACATCGGCGGCCGCGCGATATCAATGGCTTCTCGATGATGTCGAGATTCCCGGCGCCGACTCCGCGAATATCACCGCCACGATCTTCGGAGCATATCGTGTGCGGGTGTGGGACGCGTTCGGCTGTTCCGCCCTCTCGGCGGCGTACCGGTACCGGCCGATCGTCGAGGCACGAACCGTACGACTCGACACGATATCCACGCGTGTGGGGGAGCGGGCTGCGCTGACGCTGCGGGTGGAGCCGGTGCTGCGCGTCGAGGATTCCGTCCGTGCCTACTCTGTGGTGGTGGCCTTCGATCCGCGCGCACTCTTCGTGCACGATGTCGTCTCGCCCGACCGAGGTGTGACCGGCGACCCGGCGATCCGGCGACGCGACGCCCCCGGTCGAATGACGATCGAACGCCCGGCCGGCAGCCCGGTGCTGCAGGGAGGCGTTCTGGCGCGAATCGAGTTGGAGGGATTGTCCACCGGGCTTCCGGAAAATCTTGTCGACCTTGTTTCGG